>JBJOHY010000091.1:0-2976 GCA_046047475.1 Actinomycetota bacterium
TTGATAAATCACGCAGGTGTTGGTACTCACGGTCAGTCAACGTTAGCGCCGGAGCCACCGTAATCGAATCGCCAGTATGAACTCCCACAGGGTCAAAGTTCTCAATTGAACAAATGACCACCACGTTGTCGTTGGCATCACGCATTAACTCAAGTTCGTATTCTTTCCAGCCTAGAATTGATTCTTCTAGTAGAACTTCGGTGGTTGCGCTGGCCTGCAAGCCAGCAGACGAGATCCGCTCCAGATCAGCTTGGTTATAGGCGATGCCAGAGCCCGCACCACCCATAGTGAAAGAGGGTCGCACCACCATAGGAAAACCAAGTTCTTTTGCGGCTAAATCAATCTCGACATTGGAATGGCAGATGTAACTCCTAGCCACTTCGCCGCCAATCTTTCGCACCACTTCTTTAAAAGACTCTCGATTTTCTCCCTTTTGGATCGCCACAGCATTGGCACCAATCAGCTCAACCCCATACTTTTTTAGTATGCCAGTTTCATGTAACTGCATCGCCATGTTTAATGCAGTTTGGCCGCCAAGAGTTGGCAAAAGTGCATCCGGCTTCTCCTTAGCGATAATCGCTTCGCAGACTTCCAAGGTGATTGGTTCAACATAAGTTGCGTCGGCAAAATCAGGATCAGTCATGATCGTTGCTGGATTACTATTAAGAAGCACGACTCGAATGCCTTCACTGCGCAGCACCCGACATGCTTGAGTGCCCGAATAATCAAATTCGCACGCTTGCCCAATCACGATGGGTCCGCTACCAATTACCATTACTGACTTTAGATCTTGACGTTTCGGCATCAATTACTCTTCTTATATTCTTGTATTTGAGAAAGGAATTTATCAAATAAATATTCGGCATCATGCGGCCCAGCAGCTGATTCTGGATGGTACTGCACACTGAATGCTGGTTTATCTATTAATTCAATTCCTTCAACAACGTTGTCATTAAGACATCTATGCGTTACTCGACCCAAGCCATATGGGGTTTCAAACACATTCTCATCTGGTGCTGCAACCGCAAATCCATGGTTATGAGCAGTAATTGCTACCTGCCCTGAAGCTAGATCCATTACTGGCTGATTTATCCCCCGGTGGCCAAACTGCAATTTGTAGGTATCCAATTCAAGTGCGCGGCCAAAAAGTTGCTGGCCGAAGCAAATACCAAATATTGGTATTCCCTTTTCCAGCACTACTTTGATGGCATCAATAACTGTCGTAGCCGTAGCTGGATCTCCAGGGCCATTACTCAAAAATATACCATCGAAATCACCTGCCAGAATTTCTGTTATTGGTGTTGAAGCAGGAAACACATGGGTTTCAATCCCTCGTTTCGCCAATAATCTTGGGGTATTTCGCTTGATTCCCAAATCCATTGCGGCAACACGAAATGAAGCGGTTGTATCGGCCGGAACTATGTATTTAACTTTGGTTGATACTTCGTTGGTTAGATTTCGGCCCTTCATTGCCGGTTGACTTGCTACCTCAGCAACCATCTTTGCTGGTTCGGTCAATTTCTCGCCAGAAAAAATTCCAGCCCGCATAGCGCCTTTGTCTCTGAGATGCCGAGTTATCGCACGAGTATCAACATTTGCTATCCCAATGATTCCCTGCTCAATTAACTCACTGTCTAATGTTCGATTTGCCCGCCAGTTCGATGAGATGCGAGAAGGATCCCGCACTACATATCCAGCGATCCAGATTTGATCAGACTCCGGATCTTCATCGTTCATGCCGGTGTTACCAATATGAGGTGCGGTTTGAACCAAAATCTGACCACAATAAGACGGATCTGTGATGGTTTCTTGGTATCCGCTCATTGGAGTAGCAAATACCAACTCACCAAAAGTTACACCGGATGCACCCCAAGCGTTGCCGTTGAAAATTCGGCCATCTTCTAATACCAATGCTGCCGGTTCAATATTCACTATCCCTGCACCTCGCCGTCTTTAACGGTAAATCTTCCGCGGAGAAAGGTATGGACCACTCGACCAGGTAGAGCCATTCCGTGGAAGGCTGTGTTCTGGCTCTTGCTTGCCATTTGAGATCTTTCAACTTTCCAAGTAACGTCTGGATCAATCAAAACCATATTTGCATAACTGCCAACTGCAATATCCTGGCCCTGATTATTAAGTCCAGCAATACTTGCCGGAGTAATTGACATTCGATCCGCCAATTGTCGCCACGACATCTTTTTAGTTTCTATCATGGTCTTGATTAGAATCGAGAGCGCAGTTTGAAGCCCTAACATTCCAAAAGCTGCTTGGTCCCATTCGCAATCTTTGTGCTCATCGCTATGTGGCGCATGATCCGTTCCGACTGTATCAATGATTCCGGCAGCCAACGCATCCTGTAGCGCAGCAACATCAGCGGCAGTTCTTAGTGGTGGATTCACCTTGTAGACAGGGTCATAACCTGAAATCAGATCTTCAGTCAAAAGCAGATGATGTGGCGTAACTTCAGCAGTAACACGAACACCACGGGCTTTGGCATCGCTAACAATTTCTGCCCCTCGTCCAGTTGTCAGGTGCAATACGTGATATCTCGCGCCAACATGTTCAGCTAATAAGCAATCTCGTGCAATTATGCTTTCTTCGGCCGAGGCTGGCCATCCGCGCAAACCTAATGTTGCGGACAACTGCCCCTCATTCATTTGCGCGTCCTTGGTGAGAGAAGGGTCTTGCGCATGTTGAGCAATCACGCCATCAAATGCTTTCACATATTCCAATGCGCGTCGCATAAGGAGTGGATCGGCCACGCAGTGTCCATCATCAGAAAAAATCCGCACCGCAGCAGCAGAATCCGCCATTGCACCTAGTTCCGCCAATTCTTTTCCGGCCTGATTTATGGTGACTGCACCAATTGGCTGAACTTGAACCAAGCCAGCACCATCTCCTAAATGTTTAACTTGTTCTACAACTCCCGCATTATCTGCGACCGGATTAGTGTTCGGCATCGCAAAGATGCAGGTA
>JBJOHY010000092.1:0-6261 GCA_046047475.1 Actinomycetota bacterium
AGCAATCGATGCGGGAGCATTAATAGTTAACGATGTCAGTGGCGGACTAGCAGATGCGGAAATGGTGTTTGCAGTGGCTGAAAAGCAAGTCCCTTACATATGTATGCACTGGCGAAATTACTCGGCAGATATGTATGAAAACGCAAAATACGACAATGTTGTGATGGAAGTAATTGAAGAATTGGAGCAACGCGTTGCAGTTGCGCTTGGAGCTGGAATTTTGCCAGAGCGAATTGTGCTAGATCCAGGATTGGGATTTGCCAAACTTCCAGAACATAACTGGCAGTTAATATCAGAGATAAACACTTTGAATTCATTAGGCTTTCCCTTATTGGTTGGTGCTTCTAGAAAACGCTTTCTTCGTGAACTTGGGGTAGATGCTGATGCTGCTACTCATGCATTAAATGCCTACTTGGCAGCAAATAGGATTTGGGGAGTAAGAGTGCATGATGTGGCTGGCACCGCAACTGCGATTAGGGCCTTAACTGAGATTATGGAAACCGATGACTGAGGAAATAGAGCTGCTAGGAATCACGGAATATGGCCGTCATGGCGTATATCCGGAAGAGAAGCAAAACAAACAAAAATTCATTATTGACCTCAAGATACAACTTGATCGGAAAGACAGATCCGATGCCGTAGAAACTACCGTTGACTACGCCAAATTAGTTGAGTTGGTTCGTAACGTTGTTGCAACAACAAGTTTTGATTTGATTGAAACCTTAGCGGAAGCAATTGCAACCGAATGCATGCAGAATGCCTTCATTGACGGAATTTCTGTGCTAGTCAATAAGCCAGAAGCGGCTAAGTCGCTAGGCATTACAAACGTATCTGTTTCACACACTAGGTAATGACGATGCTTGCAATTATTTCCATTGGCTCTAATTTAGGGAATAAAAAAGATTATCTGCAATTCGCTGTTGATAAGATTTCCTCGCTACCAAAAACCCTATTAACTAAAGTTTCATCCATTTATGAAACCTCACCTCAGGGATTTGCTGATCAACCTAACTTCTTTAATGCAATCTTGGAAATAGATACCGATCTGATGCCATTTGAGTTATTAACGGAAATTCGACAGATTGAATTAGATGCAAATCGGGAACGGTTAATACTAAATGGACCACGCACCCTAGACATCGATGTTATTTCATTTGGCAACCAGCAAATAACTGGACCTGATTTAGAAGTACCACATCCGAGAGCTCAGCTAAGACAATTTGTGCTGTTGCCGTGGTTAGAAATTGATCCAACTGCGCAATTGGTTGGGTTCGGCTCAGTAAAAGAGTTAAGTGTTGCGCTTGGGGATCAAGGGGTAGTGCGGCTTGACGGATTGAAACTAATATGAAACAAACTAAAATCTCACGCCTGTTAATACTAATCTCGTTAACAGCATGGGTAGCTGGAGTTTTGGCATTTGTGCTTCGGCAGCAATTTCAAGTATTTATTCAATTTCCGCTTAATTACTTCATTGCTACCTTAAGTATTGCTGCCGCAATGTTGGTTTGGACACTATTAGCCCGCAATCGAATTGCTGGCCCTGCTCGTACTTTTACATCATTACAAGCCGCGCGGACAGCAGCACTTGCCCTAGCAGGTTCACATACTGGTGCACTCTTGGCAGGAGTGAGTTTTGGTATCTTGGTTAATTATTTATTTGTGGCTCCAACCAAAGCCAATACCGAACGCATTCAGGTTTTGTCGTTAACTACTCTTGCTGCATTGTTACTAATTGCAGTTGCGCTTTGGCTAGAGCGGATTTGCACTTTTCCAGATAAGCGAGATGACAAATGAAAGTAGTCAGATCCCTAACGGATATTGCGGAGTTACCCAGTACTAGTCCGCGAGTATTTGTTCCGACAATGGGTGCGCTCCATGACGGACATGGCGAGTTGGTTCGAGTTGCTAGAGTGGAAGCGGGAAAAACGGGAATAGTAATTGTTTCAGTATTTGTAAACCCGCTGCAGTTTGGTGCAAATGAGGACTTCAACAAATATCCCAGGACCGAAGAATCCGATATTACGTTAGCCGCAAAATTTGGCGCGGACGTAATCTGGTTCCCCGAAGCAACTGAATTGTTGTCAGCAGAATTGGTTCAGTTAATTAGTCCGGATTTTGGAAATCAGCTTGAAGGTAGATTGCGACCAGGACACTTTGACGGAGTCTTGACCATCGTAAATAGATTCTTCGAATTACTAGAACCTAATAAAGCTATTTTTGGCGTAAAAGATTTGCAGCAGTTAATCCTGATTCGTGACATGGCAAAGCAGCGGCATCCATCGATAGAAATAATTGCGGTTGAGACTGTGCGGGCTGCAAATGGCTTAGCGCTTAGCAGCAGAAACAAGTATTTATCTGCAGCTGAATTAGCAAAAGCGGACGCAATCAATCAAGCTTTGAATATCGCCGCTCTTCAATCAGACCCAGTATCCAGCTTCAAAACTAACCTTGCAGGTGCTGGGTTTGCCATGGAGGCAATCGATTATGCCGAAGTGATCGACATGCCCAATTCTTGTTTGGATCTGGGAAAGCAGCGACTAGTCGTAGCAGTGCGCATCGGGTCGACCCGGTTGCTCGATAATATTGCGCTCAATTAGGGGGCAAGATGCTGCTTGCGGTTGATGTCGGCAATACCAACATCGTTTTGGGCTTATATGACAAAGAGAATTTAGTTAAGTCTTGGCGAATCAAAACAGATGCATATGCCACTGCAGATGAATACGCAATTCAGTTTCGTGCGCTTACTGCTGCCTCACCTGAGATTACTGGCATAGCTTTATGTAGTACCGTGCCAAGCGTCTTACGTGAAATGCGCGAGATGATTAAGCGCGAATTCAGCAACATTAAGTCCGTGATTGTTGAACCAGGAATCAAAACCGGAGTGTCAATCTCAACAGACAATCCCAAAGAAGTTGGCACCGATCGAATTGTGAATTCACTTGCAGTATTCACTCGACATGGCGGACCAGCAATTGTGGTTGATTTCGGCACTTCAACAAATCTAGATGTAGTAAACGCTGATGGAGATTTTATCGGTGGCGCTTTGGCGCCAGGAATTGAAATAAGCATTGATGCATTAGCCAATCGGGCTGCAGCATTAAGAAAAATAGAACTACAAAAACCACGAGCTGCGATCGGACGAAATACGGTTGAGGCGCTGCAATCTGGTGCTTTTTATGGTTTTGCCGGTCAGGTCGATCGGCTAGTAAATCAAATAATTTCGGAGATTGGCCCAGTTAAGGCGGTGGTGGCAACCGGTGGCTTAGCCAGCACCGTGGTTGAGGCCTGCACCACAATTACTCACGTTGAGCCTGACCTAACGTTAGAGGGTTTGCGTTTAGTATTTGAGCGTAATTAATTACTAGCAGAGCGAGATACTGAACGGACATGGAAAACAACTTCGAGCTAGATGAGCAAGCACAAGTACGGTTAGAAAAACTAACTAAGTTCCGTGCTACTGGCATCGACCCATATCCGCATAACGCACCTCGAACTAACTTGATTAATGACATTAGAAGTACCTATGGTCATTTGAAAGAAGATGAACAAACCGGGAATCAGGTATCAATAGCCGGTCGAGTAATGCTAAACCGAATCGCTGGAAAATTAATTTTTGCAACCTTGCGCGACGGCAGTGGGGATCTACAGGTGATGCTTACCGCGGATGTGTCTGGCGAATCAGCCCTCTCTGACTGGAAAGAATTTATCGATCTTGGGGATCAGGTAAGTGTTACTGGTGAAGTAGTTACGACAAAACGGGGTGAATTAACGGTTAGGGCATCCAGTTGGATGCTCACCGCTAAATGTCTGCATCCACTGCCAGATAAACATAAAGGCTTGGCAGATCCTGAAGCACGTGTTCGTCAGCGTTATTTAGATTTGATAGTGCGACCAGAGTCTCGACGATTAGTTCAGCTTCGCAGCGATGCGGTTGCAAGCGTTAGAGAGCAACTTCGAGGCCGCGGATTTACAGAAGTTGAAACTCCTATGCTGCAAGTCATGCATGGCGGTGCAAATGCTCGACCCTTTGTTACTCATATCAACGCTTATGACATGAAGATGTTCATGCGAATTGCGCCTGAGTTGTATCTAAAGCGCTTGCTTGTAGGCGGCATTGAAAAAATCTTTGAAATTAATCGAAATTTTCGTAATGAAGGTGCGGACTCATCCCATAATCCAGAATTTACGATGCTTGAAATGTATGAAGCATTTGGCGATTACTCCACAATGGCGAACTTGACTAAGGAATTAGTACTAGCAGCCGCGACTGCAGTTTACGGTTCCACCATTGTTCAACATGAAGATGACGAGGGAAACATTGTTGAG
This sequence comes from Actinomycetota bacterium, assembly GCA_046047475.1. Taxonomy (GTDB): domain Bacteria; phylum Actinomycetota; class Actinomycetes; order S36-B12; family UBA5976; genus AcAMD-5. The sequence goes on from JBJOHY010000092.1 coordinate 4,327, forward strand.
CATGATCTTTCGCAAGGATGGCAGTCAATTCCTGTCTGTACGGCAATCAGTCAAGCCGCTGGCGAAGAAGTCGTGGTGGATTCTGATCCTGCCAAATTACGAGCGTTGGCAGAAAAATTAGAGATTGCCCTAAAGCCCGATTGGGATAATGGACAAGTCATTCTAGAATTATATGAACATTTGGCCGAAGCAAAAACGGTGCTTCCAACTTTCTATACCGATTTTCCACAATCCGTGTCACCACTTACTAAAGCTCATCGAGAGAATAAGTTATTAGCAGAGAAGTGGGATTTGGTGACATTTGGTTTTGAGTTAGCAACTGGCTACTCAGAGTTAAATGATCCACAGGATCAACGTGATCGATTCCAAGCACAGCAGGCACTTGCTGCAGCAGGTGACGATGAAGCAATGCGAATGGATGAGGACTTTATTCGTGCTTTGGAATATGGCATGCCTCCTGCTGGCGGGCAAGGCATGGGAATCGAACGATTGCTAATGGCATTAACTGGTAAAGGTATTCGAGACACAATTTTGTTCCCGTTGGTAAAGCCGATTCTGCATGACTGAGATAACGATACGGCCGGCTAAAACGTCCGATGTGAATTTCATCCTGTCTTTGATCGGTGAATATTCACCAGAGCGACGAATGCTACGAAAAGAAGTAATCACAATTTACGAAGATATTCAGGAGTTTGTAGTTGCTGAAGTAGCTGGTGAGCCAGTTGGTTATGGTGCGCTACACGTGCTTTGGGAAGATCTCGCTGAGGTACGAAGTGTTGCCGTGAAGCCTAATAAGAAACGCAGCGGAGTTGGCAGAGCGGTAGTAATTCACTTGCTTAATAAGGCAAAGCAATTGGGAATAAGGCGCGTCTTCTGCTTAACTTTCGAAGTTGATTTCTTCCGCAGTTTTGGCTTTCTGCCTACCGACGGACCACTCGTTGATCACGATACTTATGTCCAAATGTTGAAATCAGAAGACGAAGGTGTCGCTGAGTTCCTGGATTTAGAGCGAGTTAAGCCAAATACGCTAGGCAATACCAGAATGCTGCTAGTTCTTCCAGAAGCTTAATCAGCCAGTATTTCTAAGGCCGCTAGCAATACCATTAATGGTTGTTAGCAGTGCTCGAGAAAGTTGTGGCGTTTGATCGGAATTACCTCGCTGTCGCGAAAGTAAGTCAACTTGAAGCATGTGCAGAGGTAGCAAGTACCTATCTCTAATCTTGAGTGTTTGAGCTAACGCAGGCTGATCAGAGAGTAAGTCGTCAAGACCAGTTACCCAAAGAACTTGCTTTACTGTCTCATCATGCTCGCGACGTATTACATCAAATAATTCTTGCTCTGATTTAGAGACTAACTTTGATACGTAACGTTCGGCAATGATCATGTCGGTTTTGGCAAGTGTCATACGTACGTTGGATAAGAAGTTTGACATAAAGGACCAATTTCGGTGCATTGCTCTTAGCTCTTCGCCAGCTCCCATTTCCCTAGCATGTTTAATGCCGCTGCCTACACCGAACCAGCCGGGAACAATTTGACGCGATTGAGTCCAACCAAATACCCATGGAATTGCGCGAAGGTCTTCAACGCCAGCTTCTTGGTTTGACCGTCGAGCTGGCCGTGATCCCAAATGCATGGCTGCCAACTGTTCAACGGGTGTTGATTGATGGAAGTATGACGGAAGTAGTGGATGGTCAAACAAATCACGATATTTCTTAAAGGCCGCTTCAGATACAGCATCTGCGATGGGATCCCATCGAGTCAATTCTTCATTTGAAGTCAACGGATCCCGGTGAAGTAACGTGGCGTCAATAGTTGCCGCTACCAATAACTCGAGATTCTCTTTTGCAAGTTTAGGGAGTAAATACTTGTCACTGATAACTTCGCCCTGCTCGGTCAACTTAATTTGGCCATTTAATACGCCAGCAGCTTGAGACA
>JBJOHY010000093.1:0-7822 GCA_046047475.1 Actinomycetota bacterium
TGGATCGTTGATCTTTTCGCCAATCTTGAAGGCGGTTACCGGTGAGGTTGGTGAAATTAATGCATCAACGTTGCTAAAGGCTGCGGCAAAATCATCTGCGATCAAGCGTCGGACTTTTTGAGCCGATCCATAATAAGCATCGTAATAGCCACTACTTAATGCGTAAGTACCAATAATTATTCTTCGCTTTACTTCTGCGCCAAAGCCAGCTGCTCTAGTTGCAGACATAACCTGCTCAACACTGCTATTGCCATCATCAACCCGTAAGCCGTAACGCATGCCATCAAACCGGGCAAGGTTGCTAGAACATTCGCTAGGTTGAATCAAGTAGTAAGCTGGTAAAGCGTAATTAAATGATGGGCAACTTAACTCAACTATCTCGGCACCAAGTGCTCGAAGCAGATCAACTGCTTCATTAAAGCGATTTAGTACTCCTGGTTGATAACCTTCACCAGAAAATTCTTTGACAATACCCAATTTCATGCCTGCGATATCTCGCAGCTGAGCTGCAGCAACCAAATCCGGCACTGGCTGATTAATTGATGTCGAATCCAGCGGATCATGACCGGCAATTGCTTGATGTAACAACGCCGCATCAAGGACAGTTCGAGCAAAAGGTCCAGCCTGATCTAACGACGAAGCTAGCGCAACAATTCCGTATCGAGAAATTCCACCATAGGTTGGCTTTACGCCAACGGTGCCAGTAACCGCGGCAGGCTGCCTAATTGATCCACCGGTGTCAGTACCAACCGCTAGCGGAGCTAAGAATCCAGCAACCGCAGCAGAACTACCGCCACTGCTTCCGCCTGGAATGCGAGTTAAGTCCCATGGATTTGTAGTCGGCCCATATGCCGATGTTTCAGTAGATGACCCCATGGCAAATTCGTCCATGTTGACTTTGCCAAGCAATATCATCCCTGCTTGCTTCATCCTGGCAACTACTGTTGAATCATATGGCGGCCGCCAATTCTCTAAAATTTTGGATCCACAAGTTGTTGGTATGCCAGTTTGGGTGAAGATATCTTTCACCGCAACTGGCACTCCTGCCAGCGGTCCAATCTCTTCGCCAGCTGCTAACTTTCGATCAACCTCAGCGGCTTGTGCCAAAGCACCTTCAGCATCAACGTGCAAAAATGCATTCAGTTTTGTGTCTACTTTTTCAATCCGATCAAGATGAGCTTGCGCCACTTCTTGCGCTGAATAACTTTTATTCTTTATTCCAGCTGCTAACTCAGCAGCAGTTAACTCAGTTAGATTGCTCATTATTCCTCATCCAAAATACGAGGAACTTTAAAACGGTCATCTTCACTTGCTGGTGAAGCAGCCAGTGCCTGATCAGCTGATAATGTCTTACCGACTACATCTGGTCTAGTGACATTGGTGATATCCAGCGCGTGGCTCATCGGCCGAATTTCATCATTAACAATTTCCTGAACTTTGGCTACTGATTCCAAAATTACATCCAACTGCGAACTAAACCGATCAAGTTCTGCTTCAGATAAATTGATTCGCGCCAAATTGGCGATCGCTTTTAATTCATCCTTAGATAATTTGGACATGGGCACATCCTACGAGAGGCCAAGATACTTGCGAGCAGCTTGGGGACCCTGCTCCAGCAAAACCGCAAAGCCAGCAGCATCAAGGATTGCGACTCCTAGCTGTTGCGCCTTATCAAACTTAGATCCAGGATTTTCGCCCACAATCACAAAATCGGTTTTCTTCGATACGGAGCTTGCGACTTTTCCACCTCGGCTCGTAACCGCATCAGCCGCGCCATCGCGAGTAAAGCCAGGCAGGGTCCCGGTGATGACAACTGTTAAGTTAGCCAATTCGTCAGAAGTTGCTACAGATCCTTGATCTTCTAATAAGACACCGGCTTTCTGCCATGACTTCACAATGTTTGCTCGCCATGGCTCCGCAAACCATTCTTGAATCGAGATTGCAATGGCTTCGCCAACACCAGGTACTTGAGAGAGAGTTTGTTGATCCGCGCCAAAAATGTTCTCCAATGACTTAAATTCTGAAACTAATGCCTGCGCCGCAGTTGGGCCCACATGCCTGATCGATAACGCAACCAAAATCCGCCAAAGCGGTCTTGTTTTAGCGTTTTGTAATTCAGACAACAGTTTCTCACCGGCGGAATTCAAAACTGTTTGACCACCAGCTGCCGCCTTAGTGAAAAATTCGGCTTTGACAAGCTTGCCTGCGGTTAGATCGAATAATTCGGACTCATCTTTCAATATCGAATTAGCAACTAAGGCTTCTGCCGCCTTATATCCAAGTCCTTCAATATCGATGGCAGAACGAGAACCGATATAGAAAAGTCTCTCAATAAGCTGCGCCGGACATGTGGCAGCGTTAGGACATCTTAAATCAACATCGCCGGCCTTCTCCGCAGTAATTTTGCTACCGCAGGATGGGCATTTGGTTGGCATCTTGAATGCCTTTTCGTCTCCAGTTCGCAATTCAGTTACCGGACCGATGACCTCTGGGATTACATCTCCTGCTTTACGCAAATAAACCGTATCGCCGATCAAGATGCCTTTACGTTTAACTTCTTCCTGATTATGCAGCGTGGCCATTTCGACGGTAGAGCCAGCAACTTTTACCGGCTCCATCTGGGCAAATGGTGTTATTCGACCGGTCCGACCAACACTGACTTTTATGTAAACCAATCTAGTCGTAACCACCTCGGGCGGATACTTGTATGCGATTGCCCAGCGTGGTGCTCGAGAAGTTTCTCCTAGTTTGTTTTGATACTCAAAACTATCAACTTTGATCACTACGCCATCGATCTCGTGTATCACATCATGACGATGCGCTTGCCAATGATTTATGAATTCAACAGGATCAACATCAGTTCGATAATGGGTGGAAACCGGCAAGCCCAAACTCGCTAATAATTTGTAGGCTTCACTCTGGGACTTAAGTTGTTGCCCTGATACCCTGCCAATCCCATGAACAGTTAACTGAAGCAAACTCAAGATGCGCTGCGCATGGGCTAATTCGCTTCGAAGAGATGCTAATTTTGTGGGAGAGGTTTTAGGATTTCCGGCAGCTTTAACTATCTCCTCCTCTCGTCGATCGATTCGTTGGCGCAGCGAGCCAGCGGCCGCATTTCGTGGATTTGCAAACGCTGATTTACCGGCCAAAGTAACTTCAGAGTTGAGTTGGTTAAAGTCTTCCAGAATGAAAAAGATCTCGCCTCGTACCTCCAAGAAATCTGGCGGATTTCCAGCTAATGCACGCGGGATGGCTGAGATGAATTGACTGTTATAGGTGACGTCTTCACCAACCCGGCCATCACCTCTGGTAGCTACCGATGCAAGTAGACCATTTCGGTAAATCAGATTTACCGCCAAACCGTCTATCTTTAGTTCACCTAAATAGGCAGGTTTCAAGTTTAAGTCTTTCTCAACTCTGGCTTGCCAAGCAGATAATTCAGCTGCATCAAAAACATTATCCAGCGAATACATTCTGGTTTCATGCTCGATCGGCTCAAACCCCTCTGCCTTCACGCCACCAACGCTTTGGGTTGGCGAATCGCCGGTTTGCAGAGCAGGATATTTTTGTTCTAATTCAATTAACTCACGAAATAACTTATCGTATTCTTGATCAGAAATAACCGGTTTATCTTGTAAGTAATAGTGACGGCGATGTACCTCTACCGCTTCAACTAATTCAACCCAGCGAGCGCGGATTGCGGAAGTTAGTTCTTGCGTCACTTCACCTACTGGATTTTGTAATTGTGCCAGAGCCAATGACTCGATCACCATCATAAAGTGCAAGAGTTTGACCTGGCGCAACACTTCGGGTCTGATTATCAAGTTGAATCACAATTTCATCATCAGCCTGCATGACCGTTCCAGCAAGTGGCTCACCATGAGCACGTAATTGCACCATAACTTTGGCACCGATTTGTGGTGCTTTACCACAGGTCCATTTTGGTCGATCAGCATAAATCTTTGTGACGCTGAGCAATGTTTCAGGACCTACAAAAACTGTTTGAGTTTTCGTATCGACATTCACAACATATCGGGGCTGTCCATCTGCAGCTGGGCGATCTAAGTGCAGACCTCTGCGCTGCCCAACCGTGAATTGATGTGCACCAGCATGAACTGTTAGCTCTTCACCGGTTTCCGCGTCAACTACTTTGCCTGACTTCGCTTGTATTTGTTTGTTCAGCCAACCAGCGGTGTCGTTATCTGGAATAAAACAGATGTCGTAGCTCTCCGGCTTCTCAGCTACCAGCAATCCTTTTGCTGCTGCTTCAGCACGCACCTGGGATTTAGTTACATCGCCTAATGGAAACATCGAATGCTGTAATTGTTCCGCAGTTAGCACACTTAGCACATAAGACTGATCTTTGGCTGAATCAATGCTGCGATATAACTGCTTTACATTATTCTCTACCTTTAGTTGTGCATGATGTCCGGTAGCAATCGCATCAAAACCCAGTGCTAAACCTCGCTCTAGTACCGCGGCAAACTTGATGTTCTCATTACACCTAACACATGGATTTGGTGTGTGCCCGGAGGCATATTCAGCAACAAAATCATCCATTACTTCAGCTTTAAATCTTTCGGAAAAATCCCATACGTAATATGGAATACCAAGCACATCAGCAACCCGCTTTGCATCACGAGCATCAGATGGCGTGCAGCAGCCACGTGAACCAACTTGTCCATCGTGCGTTCTCGCAAGAGCTAGATGAACCGCCGTAACATCGTGTCCCTGCTCAACCATGCGAGATGCAGCAACGGCCGAATCAACGCCGCCAGACAACGCTGCCAACACCTTCATTAGTTACTCACCGTCTTAACTTCACTGGACATACCAGCTGCCCGAGCCCGCGATACTACTTCAGGGAGCACGCTTACTAGTTTTTCAACCTCAGCATCGGTCGTGTTTGCACCTAAAGAAAAACGAAGTGAGCTTCGGGCATTTACTGGATCAACACCCATTGCGATTAAAACGTGGGATGGCTGAGCAATACCAACTGAACAAGCAGCGCCAGTGGAAACCTGAACTCCCTGGGCGTCCAGCAACATCAGCATTGCTTCCCCCTCAGCACCATAGAATGAAAAATGAGCGTTGCCAGGCAATCGATTAATTGGGTCTCCGTTGTAAACCGCATCTGGCACTACTTCAATCACTTGCTTGACTAACTTATCCCTTAGGCCAGCCGTTGCTTCACTACGAGTTGTGCGATTGTTCATCGCTAACTCAACCGCAAGTGCCAGAGCCTGTGCGCCTACTGTGTTAATGGTTCCAGAACGCACATCACGCTCTTGATTACCGCCATGCAATATTGGATCTACTTGATTCCCGTTGCGTAGCATGATTAAGCCGGTGCCATGTAGCGCACCGACCTTGTGTCCACTCATGCTTAATGCCGCAACTTTAAGTTCTGCTAGATTAATTAGTAGCGTTCCAACTGCCTGAACTGCATCAGTATGCACCGGGATTTTATATTCGCTAGCTAATGAAACAACTTCAGCGATTGGTTGAATAGTTCCGACTTCATTATTTGCCATCATCACCGAAATCAGCGATACCTGATCGCCATGCTTTGATAAGTAATCAGCCAGCCAGGTCAGATCAATGCGGCCAAAATTATCTACTGGAATCAAGTCAACTACGGCTTCGCCTTTATCACTGAGCCAGTGGGCTGGATCAAGAACCGCATGGTGCTCAATTGCTGAAACTAAAATTCGATGCTCTCCTGTTTTTTTGGCTCGTGCCCAATGCATGCCTTTAACCGCTATGTTGTTTGACTCGGTGCCCCCAGAAGTGAAATGAATTTCACCAGCTGACACGCCAAAAGCCTGTGCAATTCGCTCTCGTGCTTCTTCAAGTAATCGCCTAGCACTTCTTCCAGAAGAATGCAACGACGATGGATTCATGGCAGCACCAAGTTGCTCCTGCATCAGTTGTTTTACTTCTGGCAAAAGCGTGGTGGTAGCGGCGTGATCCAAGTAGGCCATTGGCGAATTATCTCAGGGATGAATTGATAAGGCAGCAGCGCTCGCGCTCAATAAAGCACGCTGGCGAGCTTACGTCGAGCAGCCAATACCATCGGGTCGGCTGGCTCAGCGAGATCAAATAGCTCTAACAATCGAGCTTTTGCTAGGTCTTTCTGCTCAGCAGATGTTGCACCAATTGTCTCAATCAACACCTGGTACGCCAATTCTGGATTGCCTTGCAGAATTTGGCCGTCAGCGAACTGCATTCTTGCCATAACATCACTTACCACTGGTAACTCAAGGTTGGTTAAATCTATCCCGGCAGTTCGCTGCTGAAGCGAAATCAATGCGATGCCAGCTTTTGCATCAGCATCATTTGGGTTCGTGCTTAGTCGCTCTCGATAGATAACTTCAGCCGCCGCAAAGTCACCACTGAGCATAAGTTCTTCCGCTGGATCTAATGGCGCTTCGGCATTTGGTGCAACCGGTTCGGCAATTCCAAGCCCAGGTAGATTTCGCTGCGCTGCTAATTCAAGTACTTTTGTAATAATTGTTCGAAGATCAGATTCTGGTAGGGCTTGTTGAAACAGTGGTTGAACTTGTTGTTCCATCACTAGAAAAACCGCTGGAATAGATTGCACTTTGAATGCTTGTGCGATGGCTGGATTAGCGTCAATATCTACTTTTGCTAACACCCAAGAGCCATTAGCCTCTGTTGCTAGTTTTTCCAAAATAGGCGAGAGTTGTTTGCAAGGTTGGCACCATTCGGCCCACAAGTCCAGAATTACTGGAACTCGGGTAGAAACTTCAGTAAGTAGCTGTTCAAAAGATTGATCATTAACGTCAACAATAAATGGTGAATTAACTTTCTCTGGCGCGGTTTTTGCTTTTGCTAGAGCCGCTAAATCGACTGCACCTTGTAATGGAATTCGCTTCATGACCTGCTAATTGTAGATAGCAATTCTGCAATTCCCTCACCTGTGGTAGCAGTCACCCGAATAATTGGCACATTTACACCAGAACTTGACAGTTCGAGCATCGCCTTCAATTCGGCAACTGTGTTATCTGCGCCTGGCTTATCTGATTTGTTTACTACGAAAATATCTGCGATCTCAAACACACCAGCTTTGGCTGCTTGAATTGAATCGCCGGCACCAGGTGAAACCACCACGATCACTTGATCTGCCACCCCAGCTACCTCAACCTCATTCTGACCAACCCCAACTGTTTCAACCAAGACAAAGTCGAAATCTAAACTTTTTAGCAGTTCGATTTGAGGAGCCGCCGTTTTTGCTAAACCGCCAAGGTGTCCGCCGCTAGCAATTGAGCGAATGAAGACTCGTTCGTCTGTAGCATGCGATTGCATCCGAATGCGATCCCCTAGCAACGCACCACCCGTAATTGGACTGGATGGATCAACCGCTAACACCGCGACTTTCTTGCCGGCATCAAGTAACTGCTTGATTAGTGCATTTGTTAATGTTGATTTCCCAACGCCTGGCGCACCAGTAATTCCAATCGTTTTACCAAATGCTTTCAAATCAAGGTCAGCAACTGAAGTTGTTCCTTGTGCAATTGCAGTTAGCAATTTTCCTAAGGCTCTGCGGTCACCCGTTCTTGCGGCAGTTAATAATTGTTGAGTCATATCAAACTTTTAAAATCAAAGCATCGCCCTGGCCAGTGCCACCACAAAGTGCTGCTGCACCAACCCCGCCACCGCGGCGAATTAGTTCATGAATCAAGGTGGTGACTAATCTTGCGCCAGATGCGCCAACTGGATGTCCAATCGCAATCGCACCACCATTTACATTGGTAATCTCCGAAGTTATACCTAGTTTATTCATGGAAACTAAACT
>JBJOHY010000094.1:0-34302 GCA_046047475.1 Actinomycetota bacterium
GGTTGGATTTGCGGAAATAAATTCAATATTTATTTGCTGACCAATTAATTGGTTACTTTTCCCGTAATTTTCATGGTTTGCAATAATTTCCAACGCTAATTCTGCTGCCGCCGATGGATCAATGAAAATATTTATGAAACCCGGACCGGCAATAGCAGCCGACTTAACACCAGGGACTTTGGCGATGTGAGTTACTAAATCTTCTGCCACAGCTCTAGGCGACTTATGGGCCGGTTTAGCCAGAATCATTGCAATGTTAGTTGCCCAGTCCCCATGCTCACGATTTTTTGGTCGCTCAATTTGTACTGGTGTTTCGGCTGCAGACGCTGGCAATTGGTTCGCTGCAACAGCTGCTGCCACGCAATTGGCAATGGCTTCACTTAATTCTTCTGGCGTCACGAGCGCGAGAGTAGCAATTGAGGAGGAAAGCTGGGTCAAGTGACGCCCCGAGAAGCCAATACGGTTGGCTTAGCCCGTGCCAAAGTTTGAGTTACCACCGCGTCCCAGTGTTGAGCAACTACGCAATCAAGCTGCCAAACTCGGTGAACGAGCACGGGATGTGGCAAGTCGAGCCTTAAATGCCGCAGATCAACGGATAACTCATCCAACAGTCCCGCTCTTTTATTTGGCGCCAGAAGTGCTGCCAGCCCAGCCTGGGGTAATCATTCGAAAGCAAGCAGTAAATACTGTGTTAGATGCCAGAGCCTGGCGAGTTCTTTACACCACCACCGATTCGGCAGGACAGATCATCACCGCTAGTGCGTTGTTCTGTTTGCCTAAGCATCAGCAAGAAAGCTATGACTTATTGGTGTATTGCCATCAAGCAACTGGGGTGGAGCGACGATGTGCACCATCAGTGCATGAAAAACCTGCGTTAGCACTAGCTGGACTGAGGCAAGCAATGGCTAAAGGCTATGCATACCTAGCACCTGATTATCCGGGCCTTGGGGCAGACGGAATTCATCCATTCCTAATTGGCGAACCGGCAGCATTTAGTGTGCTTGATGCAATTAGAGCAATAAGAACTACATCGGTTGCTGAAATTAATTCGAAAACCATTATTTGGGGATATTCGCAAGGTGGACATGCTGCAGCATGGGCAGCTGGGATGCAACCTAGTTATGCACCCGAGATAAAACTTGATGGGATCATTCTTGGATCACCAGCACTTGATCCGGCGGAATTATTTGAAGCAAGTGCTGATTCACCAATTAGTCGAGTTATCTGGGCGCTATCGGCCGTATCTTGGTCGCGGCTTACTGGCATCTCGTTAGCAAACGCAATTAAGCCAGAATCATTAGTTTCAGTACGCGAAACCGCCAAGCACTGCTTTATTGGAGTCGAAGCAATTGTAGGTCTTGCCGCTACCGATTCAATGGGCGGAAAGCCACATGCAATTGATCCGTTAGCAACTGAGCCATTTGCAACTATGCTGCATGAAAATCGCGCACCTACGAAGTTCGATATCCCAGTATTAGTAGTGCAGGGTGGAAAAGATGTCACAGTACCACCGAAACAAAGCAAGCTGATGGTTGATGAGATGAAATCTTATGGCTCAACCGTAAATTATATCGAGCACGAAAGGTTTGATCACTTAACTGGCGAACGTGCGGTGGTTAAAGATGCCATTTCACAAATTGAGCAATGGTGGGCTTAACCGATTCGCCGAAGTAATTTATCTAGATGAGTTTCAAATATATTTGAAATCTCTCGTGAACCGGCACTGCCATATTTCTGTACAGCAATTGCGGCACCTTCGGCCTGCTGCACGGCAATTCGCTCTGGAATGCTTGGCTTCACGACTAACTTGCCGAATTCTCTGGATAATTCTTTAGCTCGATAATCGTGCTCATCAGCAGTTGATTTAACTCGATTTAGAATTACTGATACATCTTTAAGTCTACGATTCAGATGTTTCTTTACTTCTTCAAACGTATCGGCAGCTCTGAGCGCACCTTGTACGCCGAAATAAGTAGGTTCCGTAACTATTAACGCCGCATCAGATGCAGCTAACGCTTCCACTGCCAAAGTTCCAAGAGATGGTGGGCAGTCAATTAAAACTAAATCGTAACCCGCGGAATGTTCTAGGCTTTTAGTCAATCTTGGGGAGATTGAGCCAATCTCTTTCCAAGCATCAAATTTGATTAGCATCGGATCACTAACCACGACGTCAACTTCACCAGGTCCAGATTCCCAGGCGCAAGCAGTAACGGCATCATGCAACGCTTTTGAGCCTGGTCGACTAAATAAATCCAACGCTGTAGCAGTTGGTGATTCAGGACCCAAAATGCTTGATGCATTTCCTTGTGGATCAAGGTCAACTACCAAAGTGGCCAAGCCTTGCTGCATGGCAGCCCCCGCTAGCCCTAAAACGACTGAAGTTTTTCCAACGCCACCCTTATGGCTGAGAACCGAAACTATTGGCATGGGCGGAGTCTGCCGAATTAGTAGTCCGGAATGCCACTTGGGGGGTCGCTGAACCTGTGGGTAGCAGAAATTCGTGCCACTATTTCCCCCTGATGAACGCACCCCTGGCTCACCGACGCAAGATCGCAGTAGCGACCTGGCTTGCCCCTCGGGAATCAAGAATCCAGACCAAAATCCAAGTTGAGCTAACGGCCATCTTGGACTACATCGAACAAACTAAGAATCAAGCCATCACTCTCACTCATATTGTTGGTGCCGCACTGGCGCGCGCCATTGCGGCCAATCCCGAGGTGAATGTTCGGGTCGTCTTTGGCCGAGTCAAACCGATGCCCAGAATTGATCTGAGTTTTGCCGTTGATATTGAAGGTGGCTCTGACTTGGCGCAATGTCGCGTCAGGGATGCTGACAAAAAGAACCTTTTCGAAATTAGCAAAGAACTAATTGCTGGTGCTGAAAAACTTCGTGCCAGAAGTGATGAGAACTATCAGCGGTCAATTAGCTGGGCTAAATCAATTCCTACCCCGCTCATGAAACCAGTGATGAAATTCTTGTCACTTTGGACTGGCGGCCTGGGCCGAAGAGCGTTTGGCCAACCTGGTCACCCGCTTGGTTCCGCTTTCATTAGCAATGTTGGCAGATTCGAAATGCAAGAAGCATATTTAGCACCGCTGCCATTTGCTCGCACTCCACTATATTTAGCAATCGGCGAGATTCACGACGCACCTGTTGCAATAGATGGAAAAATAGAAGTAAGAAAAATCGTAATCATTACTGCAGTTGCTGATCACCGACTGATTGACGGAGCTCATGCTGGCAAATTGATACGTTCATTTAAAGAGTGTTTGAGTAATCCAAAATCACTTGAAGCGCTTGCTCGATAAGAATTAGTCAGGATTGTCTCTAAGAGATCTTCCCTTACCTCTTGTGCAAAGTGACTTGGGGTCGCTTTTAACGCAATTCCAGTTTCCCCTTTTTGAGGTTCACGATCTGACCTCTTCAGGCTCTCTTTCAGGATTAAGTAAACCAAGGCAGGCAGAAGATCGATGCTACGTCGAGCGACCCAAATTGAACCTTTTGTCATGAGCCACAGAATTCGCTGAGTTTTTGAATCTTTTGGATTCGTTGTTGCAATTCGGTTTCTCCGTTTTCGCGGCAATGATAATTCGCGTCGAACTTTGTCCGCGATAACCTGATGACCCATTGCGCTTGGGTGCATGAAGTCACTGTGCCAAAATTTACGATTACTTACGTCTGGCAATTTGTGGATAGCTACGTGTAATGAACCTGTCGCGTCACATACGTTGGCGATCAAACTATTTACTTGGTCAACTCTCCTCGAAAATACCTTTGATACCAACTTAGGCATACGGATTCTCCGACCGGCGTGTGGAAGGCTGATCATTACGACCGCAACATTTCGTCTTCTCAACTCTTCGCAAATCTTTATCAAACCCGACTCTATTTCAAGCAAGGAGAAGTCCCCCCTGAGGACATCATTTCCACCTACGCAAACCAGGGCAAGGTCAGCTCGCGCCACTATGGCGGAAGTTAGCTGAGTTGCTGCAACATCTCTGACCCTTGCGCCATTTCTTGAAATGTTGAGAAATTTTCCAGCGCCAACGTCGTGCGCCAGTCGGCCAGCCCACCCTGCACCGATTGCAGATTCATGACCGCCAAAATCTCCCACTCCGAAAGAAAAACTATCCCCGAGGGCAACGATTCGAAGGTTGAGTTTGTTTCGCAATCTTGGCAGCAAATAGTGGTCAGATCCGATTATGGACATTAAGCCACCTCTTTATGGGGGTGTGTTAGTTGATAGCGAGATAATAGGAGTTGAGCAGTGGTGTGCCATGAAAAATTCTCAGCTCTTAGTCGAGCGGAGTGCGAGCGTTTATCCCTTGGATGCTTGCCCAGTTCGACAATCGCATCAACCCAAGTTGCTGCACTTCGAACACATGAAACGCCAGAATTCGAATCTATAATTTCCTTTATTGCGCCAGTATCCCGACAGATAACTGGGGTTCCGCTGGCCAAAGCCTCAAGAGCTGCCAGGCCAAATGTTTCGATCGGTCCCACCGCCAAAAGGAAATCTGAATGTGCGTACAGTTCAGCAATTTGTGTTCGGTCCGCAATATGGCCAATAAACTCTATTGGTAGTTCTTCATCACTTGCTCGGTTCTGTAGCCGCTTGAACATCGGCCCGTCGCCTGCAACTTTAATCCAGAAGGGTAAGTTCCGGTTCTTGATTTCAGCAGCAATCTCAAGAAGAAATCCGGGGTCTTTTTCTTTGGATAATCTCGTGACTGCAAGTAAATTAATTTGATTGCTTGATGCCCGCGTGGGACTAGGTTTGGCTCTAAATCGAATCAAATCCACACCTAAAGGAATAGTCGAAAAAGGAACATCTATTCGGCGAAACTCTTCAGCAGCATAACTGGTTGTGGCGATAACATAATCTATGTTCTTTGAAGTAAAGCGATTCCAGAAATCTGCCAGCGGTCGAGAGATAGCCCTGATTCTTGTAAAGGCGAGAATAACTTTATCTACTCTTTCATGGGCAAATAGTGCTGTCACTATGCCCTGCTTTCGAAACCACTTTGCCAGCATAAGCAGAGATAGCCGATCTGATATCTCAACCACATCTGGCTCTGACTCTATAACAATTCTTTTTACTGCCCTTAAATTCAAGATAATCCGATAGCCGCCAGAAAAGGGAATCGGATAGCTCGGAACTTCATACTTAATCCCAAAAGAAGTTCTATATCTCCGATATCTGACACCTGGTACTACTAACACATAATCTTGCCCAAGTGCTAGGTAAGACTCGCCCAAGGCATGAGCCGTGGTCTTAAGACCACCGCTTCGTGGTGAGTACATATTTGCGAGATGAATGATTCTGGACATTAACTGGCTCTAATCATCCGATTTTCTAAAACGGATTCATAATGTTTGACAAGCTCTGAAAAAACAGACTCCCATGAGTTGGATTCCACGTGTGTTCTAGCCTGAACACCAAACCTTATTCGCAACGACTCATCTCCAGCGAGAATTTCAAGGTGCTTCAGAAGGTCAGAGTTATCGCCCGGCTCGTACAAAAATCCGGTATGGCCGCTATCTATTAGGTCAACCGGTCCACCTTTCCTCGGTGCCACAACTGGCACACCGCTGGCCATCGCTTCTTGGATTACTTGACAGAATGTTTCATGTTCACCTGGAGCAACGAGAATATCTAGTGATGCCATTGCGCTCGCTAAGTTCTCCCCGACTAACTTACCTGCGAAATGGGCATCCGGTAACAACTTTTCAAGTTGTTCACGCTGTGGACCATCGCCAATTATTACTACTTTGAATCTTGAGGTATCAAAGCAAACCAATCTATCAATTTGTTTTTCAGGTGCAAGGCGACCAACATATCCAACAACGATTCGGTTATCGCTTCTCCAAGTACATTTAAGTGCTTCTGATTTCTTTGTCGGATTAAACAATAATGCGTCTACGCCTCGGCGCCAAATAATAGAATTTGGAATGTTGTTTATTTGAAATAATTCTGCGTAGGCGTTTGATGGAACAAGATTTAAATCCGCATTGCGGTGAATCCGCATACTCCACCAGTTAGATACCTTAGAACTGGCAGTCATGCCATAGAAACCTGCAAACCCTGCAACATCAGTTTGAAAGATCGCAACTGTGGGTATTCCCAATCTTCGTGCTGCTCGCTGCGCAAGCCAACCAAGATAAAATGGAGAAGCCAAATGGACCACATCAGGATCTATTCGTGAGAAAATCTTCATCAATTTTGAGATGGTGACTGCCGCCAAGTCATAGTCGGGAACACTTGGCAAATTAATGTATTTAGTTCGAAAAATTTCGATACCAAGTGCCTCCATCGTCTGAATATCTTGGCTACCGTCACCAGCTCCTACAACAAATACTTCATGACCCTCGTGGCTAAGGTAGTCTGCACATCGCTGGACTGAATTTGAAACCCCATTAACGCGGGGGAAAAGCGACTCGGCGACAATCAAGATTTTCACGTGCAAAGACTCATGATTCAGCTAATCTCTAGCCCAGTTATTGGGTAAAGTGTTGGTAAACTCTTAATTACAATAACGAGACAGCAATATAAGTTAACTTGGAATTATCCATAAATTAAGACTTAATGTCCGCCTGTCTAAAAAGCTTTAAATGCACTAGCAGTGAAACTGACGTCATGAAATCTGCCGCTTTCTTCGATTTGGACAACACATTGATTAGAGGTTCATCGCTTATGCTATTGGGTCGCGGACTAATAAGTCAGGGATACATATCTAGATCGGAATTAACAAAATACGTATTTCAGAACCTGAAATTTGTATTCTCAAAAACTGAAAATTTACAACTTGTTGAAAAATTGATTCCGCGGGGTTTAAAGATTATCTCTGGAATGTTCCATAGTGAAGTCGTTGCGCTTTGCGACGCCTTAGTTGGTGAGATGCTTCCTGCCAAGTTGAATGAATTAACTGCAGAGATGGTTAATTGGCACAATGACATGAATCATCACACTTGGATCGTAACTGCCAGTCCAATTGAAATTGCGGCACCGATTGCTGAAAGACTTGGAATGACCGGCGCACTTGGCACTATTTGTGAAGTAGATGCTGGGACTTATTCTGGCAAACTTCTATCGCCAATCCTTCATGGAAGTTATAAGGCAGCTGCAATTGAAAAGCTTTGCTCGTCAGAGAATTATGACTTAAACCAGGCATATTTTTATAGTGATTCCGTTAGTGATCTTCCAGCCCTAACTTGTGTTGGAAATCCAGTTGTAGTTAATCCGAATCCACATCTAAAATCGATCGCAATGAAGAATCATTGGCGAATGATTGAAGGTACTAACGCTGCAGCGTAACGGGACCCATCCAGTTATCGGACCCAGGCTCAACATCGGCTGCGTTGCCGTCAGCCAGCAACATCCGGAAAAGTCCGGTTTTAGCTGATCCAAAGCACTCTGCGCTAAACCAAACTTGCGGCCCCTTTGATGTAGTTTGTATTCTCGCTTTGCAATTAAGTGGTGATTCGCTACTTGCTTTTACCAATATCATCTCGGTGCCATCAACGATGCAGCCTGTATTAAATTCGCCATATTGCCAAACAAAATCACTTCCTAGCTTTCCATCTAAATCAAGCCGCGCCTCAATAAATCCGCTCGTGGTCATTGAACAGGCATCCCACGCTCCCACGTTGCTTGCGGTTAGGGAAACTGATCCGTATGGCTGTGGTGAGAGATATGAATTCACCGTCAGCGTTGAGATATCAATCTCGTTATTTGGTAAATCACCAGTTACTAATTGCACGCTGGTTTGCAAGCTTGCGCCAGTCTGATCATTTGTAACTTCAGCAACAGGCAATGTTTTACCGCCCGTTAGATAAAACGGTTCTTTTGAAATCTTTATTTTGGTTGCGTGCTGCGATCTCATCTCACTTCTAGTTGTAGTTAGCCATGATCGGAATGCTGAGATCTTGGTATGAACTGTGGGTGCCGATGTGTTACAAATTCTTGCCCCATACGACACAACGCCAATTAGGTAATCAACTTTGCCCAATCGCTTTACCAGCGGGCCACCAGAATCCCCTTGGCAAGCTCCAGCATAAGCATCTCGCTTTGAATCAAACCATCTAGTAGCGATTTGTATTTCTGGGTCATAGCTATCAAAATTGCTCGAAATTGAATTTTTTGGTGCTGGTTTTTGTGGTGCAACTCGCAGTTCAGTTGACAACTGCCCATTTTCATTATTGCCCCAACCAAACAGCGAAAATTGACCGGTAGTAAACCGCGATTGGGTTCCAGCTAACTTTAAGTGGTTAGATGCGTAGGCCGGATAGTAAAGATATATAACTGCCAAATCATTTGTTGAAGTAACTGGATCGTAATCTGGATGAATTTTTGTCTCGAGCGCAGTTAAGACTCGCCCGCGATCGGTCAACTTATCTCTACCCTGAATAATCACCCAGTCTTGATCACTTAGTGCTATCAAACAATGCGCAGCGGTAATTACCGTGTAATCATCGATCAGGGCGCCGGTACAAACATGTTGATCGCGATCTCCCTCGGCAGTGCTGTAGAGGGAAACCACCCATGAGTATTTGGGACCACTAACTGGCTTTGACGTACTTTGGACTAGACCGAAAGCAGCTGAGTTTATTGAGGACAGCAGAATTGCGAGCAGAATTGAGACGAATTGCCGACTGCGCATTTCAGAAATCTACTCACTTTCATTGTGAACTAAGTCCAACTCTAGGCTGTAGCTAGCAATCTCGCGAAATCCCTTCAAACCACCCCCACTATCGCGTGGCTGAACTAGCGGAACTGGTAACTTCCCCTACCTAATGAGCTTTCAACTTGGGACCAATTTGCCCGGTCGGCTGGGACGAACTGGCGTAATCAACACACCACACGGAGCTATTCCAACCCCAGCTTTTATCCCGGTTGGCACCAAGGCGACGGTTAAAGCGATGTTGCCGGAAACTGTGGCAGCAATTGGCTCCCAGGCAGTGCTCGCAAATGCTTATCACCTGTACTTGCAACCAGGACCTGAAGTAATTGATGCCGCCGGTGGAGTTGGTGAATTCATGAATTGGCCGGGACCTACCTTCACTGATAGCGGCGGCTTTCAAGTGTTGTCCCTTGGTGTTGGATTCAAAAAGGTTTTGGCCATGGATGCAGATACCGTGCAAGCCGATGATGTCATGGCTGATAACAAAGATCGACTTGCCTTAGTTGATGATGATGGAGTCACATTTAAATCTCATCTTGATGGCAGTATGCACCGGTTTACCCCAGAAGTGTCGATGCAAGTGCAGCATCAAATCGGAGCTGACATTATTTTCGCGTTTGACGAGTGCACCACACTGCTCAACACCCGTGAATATCAGGAACGCTCACTAGAACGAACTTATGAATGGGCAAAGCGTTGTATCGCTGAACATGAAAGACTAACCGAAGAGCGAAGCCATCGCCCGTATCAAATGCTTTTTGGCGTAATTCAAGGAGCACAATATGAGGATCTACGGCGTAAGGCAGCTAGAGATCTAAGTGAATTAAATTTTGATGGATTTGGTATTGGTGGAGCGCTAGATAAGAATGAACTTGGCACCATAGTTACTTGGGTAAATGAAGAGTTGCCAGAAGAAAAACCTCGCCACCTGCTTGGAATCGGTGAGCCAGATGACCTGTTTGTTGGAGTAGAAAATGGTGCTGACACCTTTGATTGTGTTGCGCCAGCACGTATCGCTCGGACTGGCACAATTCTTAGCAAATTTGGTCGAGTCAACATTACAGTTGCGGCATACAAGAATGATTTTTCTGCCGTCGACGAAGACTGCGATTGCTATACCTGCACCAATTACACAAAAGCTTACCTAAACCACTTATTTAGAGCTAAAGAGATGCTGGCATCAACACTTGCCACAATCCACAATGAATACTTTATTGTTTCACTCGTCGCAAAAATGAGAGATGCCATTATTGATGGTAGTTTTTTTGATTTTAAAGCAGAGTTTCTCAACAACTACTATCGAAAAAATCGCTAGCGGCTTGAGGTTCGCTTGTATTTTGCAGTGCTTACTGGAATTAACACAATCATGATTACGGCGATATAAACCAGTGACATAACCACCGGATTTTCGCTCGGGAATGAGCCAGCGGTAACTCCAAACTGATTTTCTAAACCAAATAATTCTCGACAGGCTGCAACCATGGTCGAAACTGGGTTCCACTCAGCAAAATATTGCAGAACTCTTGGCATGGCAGCAGTCGGAGCAAAAGCGTTAGACAAGAATGTCATTGGAAAAACAATCAAGAAAACCAAATTATTTGCGGTTCGTGCATCTCGAACTGAGATACCGATCAACACACCTATCCAACTCATGGCATAGCCAAATAACATCAACAACATAAATCCAGCCAAAATGGAAACAACTCCGCCCGATGGGCGCCAGCCAACAATAAATCCGGTCAGCGCCATTACCACCAGTACCACGATGTTTAATGTGGCATCACCTAACGTGCGGCCAAGTACAACTGCAGATCGCGCAATTGGTAGGGAGCGGAAACGGTCAATCAATCCCTTTGTCATATCCATAGCAAGTCCAACCGAAGTGGTTGCCAGGGTAAATGCGACAGTTTGAACGAAAATCCCGGGCATCAAGAACTGGACATAATCTGTACCAGGGGTATTGATGGCACCACCAAACACATACCTAAATAACAATACAAACATCACCGGTTGTATGGTGGAAAAAATTAAAACTTCGGGTACTCGACTTAATTGAAGTAATTGGCGTTTGGTAATAATCAAGCCATCTTTAATTGCGCTCATCGCCTACGACCCTTCACTTCAACTTCTGGTTCTTCTTCTGCCACATGCCCAGTTAATGCCAGAAAAACATCGTCCAGTGATGGCCGCTTCAATGCCAGATCCACAATTTGAATATCTCGGCTGTCCAATGCGCGAACCACTTCAGTTAGAGAACTGCTGCCACCTGTTACTGCCACCGCTACCCGATTAAATTGCTCATCAACACTCGCGTCATTTCCAGAAATCAATTCCAACGCTGCCTTGGTTGCCATTAATGATGTCGAATTCACCGTGACTTCAAGTTTTTCGCCGCCAACTTGTGTCTTTAACTCATCTGATGTGCCATTGGCAATAACTTTGCCGTGATCAATAACTGCAATTCGATCAGCGAGTTGATCAGCTTCTTCAAGGTATTGTGTTGTCAGCAACAGTGTGGTGCCACCTGCAACTAGATTCTTGATTACATCCCACATGTCTAATCGACCACGCGGATCAAGGCCAGTAGTTGGTTCATCTAAGAAAAGCACTTTTGGTTTAACGATAAGTGCTGCTGCTAAATCCAATCTTCGTCTCATGCCGCCCGAATAAGTTGTTATCGCACGCTTGGCACTGTCAGTCAGCTTAAATTGTTCGAGCAGTTCAGTTGCTCGTTGTTTGGCTGCTGAGTGTGACAAGTGGTAGAGCCGACCAAACATCACCAGGTTGTCCCAGCCTGTCAACGATTCATCTACTGCGGCATATTGGCCAGATAGGCCGATTAGTCGTCTGACTTGGTCAGGATGCTTGATCACATCGACCCCGGCCACCATGGCACTACCGGAATCGGGCTTAAGCAGCGTGCTCAGTACTCTCACACAGGTAGTTTTACCGGCACCGTTTGGGCCAAGCACGCCCAATACAGTTCCCTCCTGAACACTAAGAGATAGACCATCTAAGGCACGAACTTTGCCTTTTGGATAGGTTTTTACCAGGTCTGTTGCCGAAATTGCTGTGGTCATAACTTCCCTCTTAGAGGACGAAAACCTATCTCAATTAGCTTCCACTCCGACCAGCAGCACTCAGGTGGAGTCCTGCACCTTATTAATGCGGGCAGATCCGACAAAGACCCTTGAATACGAAATTCTAAGACTGGGGCATCTAGCCAGCCTGTGGATAGACCTACTATTGTCTCGCCCCTCAAGGCTTTGCTGCCTGCCTCTCGGTTGGGGGGAAACCCAGGAGTTGGGAAGCAAGGTCTTTACCCACCAAGGAGATTCAATGAAAGTAACACGATTGGCGAAGATTGCAATTGCACTCGGTGCGGCTGCAAGCGTTGCTGCTGCGGGACTTATGGTTCCGTCAAATGCTGCAACTCGCTCAACTGTCGTATTGGTACAGAGCAACTCTCTTACCTCGTTGAACCCATCAGTTGTAAGCCAGAACCTCACCGCTAACGTTGACGTTGCTTACATGACTTCTATGGGCTTCAATTATTACAACAACAAGCCTGCACTAGTTGCAAATACGGTGTTTGGTTCGTACAAGATTGTAAAGAACACCGCAAAAGATTTCCGCACTGAATGGAGAATTAATCCAGGCCTAGTTTGGTCTGATGGAACTCCAATCACGGCTGATGACTTGCTGCTTAGCCATGTACTTTGCTCGGGCAAGTACTCAAAGGCAGCTGGCCTGGGTGATCCTTCCGACGAAAACACTCCACCAGCATTTAATGCTTCATGCTACGGCGGACTTTATGACAACAACCTTGTTGGAAATCCAACGGTAAGTTCAGACAACCTAGCCGTAACACTGCGTTGGCCATATCCAATTCCAGACTGGGATCTATACGGACCAGGCGTATTCCCAGTTCACACCTTGTCTTTGATGGCAGATGGCAAGAAGAAGATCGGAACTCCAGCGGAGAACCTAGCCGCAAAGAAGAAATTCCGTGCTGCTTTTGACAAGAAGAACACAGCTCAGCTAAAGAAAATGGGCGCAATCTGGAGCAACGATTACAACATTAAGACAGTAAACAAGAGCACAAACCCACTATTGCTAGTAAACAACGGTGCGTATCTTGTTAAGTCAGCCGTTGCAGATCAAAGCGTGACTTTGGCTCTTAACCCACGTTACAACTCAGGCCCAAAGACTAATGGTGTAAAGACCATCGTCGTTCGAACAATTGGTGATGGAACTGCTGCAGCACAGGCGCTTGCAAACAAGGAAATCGACATTTATGCCGGACAGCCAACTGCTGACGCAGTTGCTCAGTTGAAGTCATTCTCTGGGGTAAAGGTTTTGGGTGGCAACGGTGCCGTTTATGAGCACGTTGACATCCGTACCAAATCTGCAGAAGGCGAAGACACTCCGTATACCGGTCTATTCGCTTACACCGGTAACGCTGCTGCAGATGCCAAGGCAAAAGACCTGCGTACTGCGTTCTTACTATCAATTCCTCGCCAGGAGATTGTTGATCGCTTGATCAAACCAATCAACTCAAAGGCTGTTGTGATGAACTCAGTGACCACTTTCCCATCAGAGCCTGCTTACAAGGAAATCACTTCAAAGAGTGGTGTAGCTAAGTATGTTCAGGGGACTCAGGCACAGCGAACTGCACAGGCACTTCAGTTAGTTCAGAAGCACTTCCCAAATACCAGTGCTGCAAATCCAACTGTTGAAGTCAAGTTGCTATGGGGTACTCCAACCAACCAGCGACGTGCGTCACAAGCACAGTTGATTATCGCCGAAGCAGCAAAGGCAGGCTTCAAGGTAATTGCTCCAGGCGACTCTGCTTGGCCAACTAAGCTTGGAACCCCAGATCACGATGCGTCGTTCTTCGCATGGGTAAAGAACTCAACATCTCAGTTGTCACCTCAGGCAACATTCCAGTCTGATGGCTCCAACAACTACAGCGGTTTCTATGGTGGTCCAAAGAATGCCGCTATGGACAAGCTGACCAAGTCACTTGAAAAGGCTCAAAGCCCAGCCAAGTTGACTAAGACATACACCGAGATGGAGAAGATTTTGATGGATGAGGCAATCACCCTCGCTATCTTCCAGCATCCAAACGTGACAGCTCACAACTCTGCCTTGAAGAATGTGAAGCCGTCCCCACTTTCACCACAGCTAGTGTGGAACTTCTGGGAGTGGAAGTACTAGGAGTTAGCTCCTAGTTAACGCGTTAAAAGTTGAGTGGCATTCGGGGACTTTCCCGGGTGCCACTCAACTGCAACTGGGCCTTATTAGTAACTAAACTAGGTCTGCTAAAAATCCACTGCAATATCTGGAGGGTGAATTGCTCGCCTACATCGTTCGACGTCTTGGCGCGCTAGTGATAATTCTGCTGGGATCAAGCTTCATTCTGTACAACATGGCAGCAATTTCTGCTGATCCATTGGAAGGGCTACGCGTAAGCACTGACCCCAATGCGAAGCAGTTGATGATCGCTTTGAGTCGCGAATTAAACCTAGATGTCCCACCTCCGTTAAGGTATTTCATCTGGCTCGAGGGCGTCCTCGGCGGATTTGTGGGCGACTTAGATCTTGGAATGACTCGGGAAGCTCAGCCAGTCTTGGATGCCCTTGCAACGGCTATCCCAACGACGATTCGACTAGTTTTTGGGGCAACGATAATTGCAATAGTTTTGGGAATAACTTTGGGAATAATCTCTGCTCTTCGTCAATACAGCCGATTTGATTACTCCATGACATTTGTTGCTTTCCTACTGTTTTCACTGCCAATTTTCTGGGTTGCAGTTCTATTGAAGCAATACATGGCTATTCAGTTTAATGACTTTTTGACGGACCCAAAGATTGCAGTCCCTTGGCTGCTGGGAATAAGCGCTTTTGTCGGCGTCTTCTGGGCAGCATTAATAAGTGGAACAAGAAAACGCGTTATAAGCATTTTCTTGATTGCTGCAGCTGCCACAGGTGGCATGATCTTTTTCCTGAATACCATAGATTGGTTTAGCGACCCAGGCTTAGGTCCAATAACTCTTTTACTACTGAATATTGGAGTTGCATTCGGAATAACACAACTATCTACTGGAGTTAGCAATCGAAGTGCACTTTACACTTCACTGACATTGGCCATTGTTGGATTTGTTTCTTATTTTCCAATGCAAACAGTATTCGATGGTGATAACCGCCGAGTAAAGGTATTAATTTCCTTTCTAATCATGATTGGAGTCTCAATCGCAATATCGTTTATTTTTGCGAAAGTTGACCGTGGCCCGGTAATCCGCACAAGTCTTTTGACGTCCATCATTATTTCGCTGCTGATTTTTCTAGATAAATTCATGAAAACTTGGGCTCCGTACATGGCAACAGACGCGATTAACAATCGTCCCATACCTACAATTGGGCAACGTAATACTTTGCTTGAATTTGAAGAAACGACCTGGTGGATAGATATGTTGGACGTGTTAGTGCACATGTTCCTACCAACCATCGCACTAACCCTAATCTCTTTTGCTGGATACATTAGATACTCACGTGGAACTCTTCTAGAAGTTCTGAACCAAGACTACATTCGAACTGCACGAGCGAAAGGCTTGACCGAACGCACAGTAATTATGCGACATGCATTTAGAAATACCATGATTCCACTGACCACGATTATGGTAGTTGATTTTGCTGGCATTATTGGTGGTGCAATCATTACCGAACGTGTATTTGGTTGGACAGGTATGGGAACTTTGTTCAACAAAGCAATCACTCAGTTTGACTTGAACCTGTTAATGGGTGTTTTCATCGTAACTGGCTTCTTGGCCGTGTTTGCAAATCTGGTTGCAGATTTGCTCTATTCAGCCCTTGATCCTCGAATTCGAGTAGGAAGTGGTAAGTGATGAAACTTGGACGAAAGAAAGATGTAGAAATTGCTACTACTGATGGTGGTGAAAATGCAATCTTCAACAAAGAAACTGAAGGTTTAAGTCAAGGCCAGATCGTTCGTCGTAGATTCGTTCGACACCGCGCTGCAATGATCTCAGTTTTCGTACTGTTGTTTATAGTCATTATGGTATTTACCGCACTAGATACATCCGTTGGGCCGATCACGATTCCTGGTTGGTGGCGTTATTCAATTACTGATTTACCAGAGCTTCGATTTGAAGAATGCCCTGGCGGTGTGGTTGGTTGCCCCACCTTAGACGCTATTCCGTTCCTTGATGGTGATGGCGTAAGCATGGGACTTCATCCATTTGGCCAAGATGACATTGGACGTGATTACTTTGCGCTAGTCATGCGAGGCGCCCAGCGCTCGATTCTGGTGATGTTAATTATTGGTTTTATTGGTGGAATAGTTGGTACCGTTGTTGGAGCGATCTCTGGATTCTTCCGCGGATGGATTGATGCTGTGTTGATGCGATTTACTGATTTCGTAATCGTTATTCCTGCAATCATTATTGGTGCAGTAATTGGTTATAACTTCGGTAATCTCGGAGTGCCATTCTTAGCATTTTATTTAGGTTTGTTTGCCTGGACTGGCCTATCCAGGCTTGTCCGAGGCGAATTCCTCACTCTACGCGAGCGAGAGTTTGTCGATGCTGCTCGAGTTGCAGGTGCGACTAACCGAAGAATTATTTTCAAACACATCCTACCGAATGCAGTTGGTGTGATTATTGTTTCGGTAACGCTATTGATGTCCGGTGCCATCTTGCTGGAGACGGCTCTGTCCTATCTCGGCTTTGGCGTGGTTCCACCTGACGTGTCACTTGGCCTATTGGTAAGCAATTATCAAGATTCGTTTACAACGCGGCCTTGGCTGTTCTGGTATCCAGGTATTTTCATTATCGCGATTGCATTGAGTATCAACTTTATTGGTGACGGATTGCGCGATGCCTTCGATCCAAGACAACGCCGACGAATCACTCGAAAAGATCGAGATCAGGCTCGGGTCGCAGCTAAGGCTGGTGCTCAGAATTGAACGTAGGTAAGCGCGATTGCAGTAAGCAAGCTACCCAACAGCAACGCAACACCAAAGGTGTTGTAACTGACGCTGCTAGCAATTCCAACCAGGTTCTGATTGCGAAAGTTTTCGAGTTTGGCGCGAGCCAAGTAGGTTGCAGCGCCAGAATGACTTCGCGGCGATTCACCAGGTCTAATCATGCCTTGACTGCCTATTCGCATGCCGCGAAGGTCCGTTTCATGTATGGACCTGGAGTGATATCTGCTTGGGGCAGGGGCTGCCCAAGCGTAAATTACTTTGTCGGCAATTTGAATGGACATGGTGAATTTAGCCTCGATGTTTTCCACCAAGTCCCATCCAGTAGTAATGGTCAGGAATGGGTTAATAATCGTTATGCCTTCATCAAACAAGATGACTTGGGGTCTGATAAAGACCAAGTGGGCCATGCTGGAAATAGCAACTGCCCAAGCAAAAGTGACCAGGGTATCTCGCTGATTTCCTTGAGTGGAGATCGCAACTACCATCAAGGCACACATCAGAAGACTGATCACTCCCATCACCAGATTACTTCTAGGTCGGAAGATTTCCACGTTAGTCACGACACAAGTTTGGCACAACTAGCAAGGACGGCAGCATAATGACCGAGCCAATTTTGAAAGTTAAAGACTTCACCGTTGAGTTTTGGGTGGATGGAGTTTGGTACCCAGCTGCAGTGGAGATGAACTTTGAAGTCGTGCCAGGAAAAGTGCTGGCAATTGTTGGTGAATCTGGATCTGGTAAGTCAACTACCGGCCTTGGTCTGATGAGCCTTTTGGCAAGTAACTCGAGAAGCAACGGCAGCGTAAAAGTTAAAGGACAAGAAATGTTAGGCGCTAATTCTGCAACGCTACGAAAGTTTCGTGGCAAAGAAGTTGCCTACATCTTCCAAGAGCCAATGACCGCGCTTAATCCGGTTTACACAATTGGTTTCCAAATAATTGAGACGCTTCGAAATCACTTTGATATGTCGCCTTCACAAGCAAAGGCAAGAGCTATTGAGTTGCTGACTATGGTTGAAATTCCTGATCCGGAGCGCTCAATCAACAAGTATCCACACCAACTCTCTGGTGGGCAACGCCAGCGAGCAATGATTGCCCAATCACTTGCTTGCGATCCAGGCTTATTGGTCGCAGATGAACCAACTACTGCACTAGATGTGACGGTTCAAGCAGAGATTTTGGACTTGATGCGAAATCTTCGAACCAAGTTAAATTCGGCAATCGTTTTGATTACCCACGATATGGGAGTTGTGGCAGATATCGCTGACGAAATTTTGGTTATGAAGGATGGTCATACGGTTGAACACGGTTCAGCCGACCAAATCTTTAATCGACCAACTCATCCGTACACCAAGGAATTACTTGCGGCTGTTCCAAAACTTGGTCATAGTCCAAAGCGAACTCTTTCTTATACCGAAAGGACAAAGCCTGCGCCGGTCATTAAGTTGGAAAACGTCACCATCGAGTATCCAAAACGAGGTCGGATTCCAGCTTTTCGAGCAGTAGAAGAGTTCTCACTAGAAATTTATCCAGGTGAGATTGTTGGTCTAGTTGGCGAATCTGGCTCAGGCAAAACTACCGTTGGCCGAGCAGCAATTGGCTTGCTGCCAATTAGAGAAGGTCGAATTGAAATAGTCGGCAAAGACATCAGCCGGGCAAAAAGTAAAGAACTCTTTACCATACGTCGTCACACCGGAATTGTCTTTCAGGACCCGGCAAGCTCGCTAAATCCTCGCCTTCCAATTGGTGAGAGCATCGGCGAGCCAATTTTCCTAGCTGGCGAGGCCAAAGGGGAAGAATTGGCACATCGCGTAGAGGATTTACTTGAACAAGTTGAGCTTCCTCGCAGTTACCGAAATCGCTTCCCACATGAGCTATCTGGTGGCCAGCGTCAACGAGTTGGCATTGCGCGAGCCTTAGCGCTCACGCCAGATCTACTAATTGCCGATGAACCAACTTCTGCGCTTGACGTTTCGGTTCAGGCTCGATTCCTCGACCTACTGCAGGATCTTCAAGAGAAACTGAAGTTTGCCTGCTTATTTATTAGTCATGACTTAGCGGTGGTTGATATCTTGGCTCACCGAATTGCAGTTATGCAAAACGGTAAGTTAGTTGAGGTTGGTGATCGCGATGATATTTTGCGTAACCCACAGCAGTCCTATACCCAGCGCTTAATTGCAGCAGTTCCCGTGCCCGATCCAGCCGAGCAACGAATTCGTCGCGAAGCTAGATTGGCTGCTAAGAACTAGTTTTGTTTGTCGCACCAATGCTGCGTATAAAGCGGTAGTTGGTTGCAGCAATTACGGTTGCAGCTGCGCCGCCAACAATGAATGGCATTGCCAAGCCAGTTCGAGCAATAAATCCACCGACAATCGAAGCTATGGGCATCATTCCCCACACCAGCGTCCGACGTGCGCCATGGATTCGGCCAAATAACTCGTTTGGAATCAATGTTTGATAAGTGCTCATCAATAAAATGTTCCAGATAGTTATCAGATAGCCAGTTGTAGTTGCAAGTAACGTAAATACAATTATGTTTGGTGCAAAGCCAATTGCGAAAGTGATTAATGTTGTCAGCAGCATGCTGGTCGCCATGACATTTCCTCTTGAGAAATGCTTAGTCCACCTAGTAGTAGTGGCGGCACCTAGGAGCGCACCTATACCTTGAACTGTCAGCACTAGTCCAAAAAATGCTGGCGCCAATCCAAGTTGCTTGATCATAAACAGCGATACGACCGCATTTGATGCAGAGAAGGCAAAGCCAAGACCAGTCGTTGTCAGAACTAAACGAAATAGGTGTTTATCTTCATACAAATACTTGATTCCAAACTTAAGACTTTGGAAGAATGATTCAGCATCAGCTGCATCAGGATTTCCATGACTTAGATCACGTTTTAGCTGAACTGGTATGAACATTACCAGAAGGGCCGCTATCAAGAATCCTAATGAAGTTGCGACGAACGGCAAAAATATTGCAGCGGCATATAGGAATCCGCTAGTTGGCGCACCAACAAAATCTGAAACTACCGTCTCAGACATCTGTAATCTTGAATTGCCAGACTCGTATTGCGACTCATCCAACAATTGCGGCACCATCGCTTGAGCTGCAGTGTCTGCAACTACTTCACATACCCCAACAACAAACGCCAACAGATACAAATACTCAATGGTCATCGCCTCATTTGCGATTATCAAAGCTGCGAAAGCGACAGCAAGAAAGCGAATAGCATTTGATCCAGCTATTGCAATCCGGCGATCCACTCGATCAACTAAGCCGCCTACTGGAATTGCAAACAATAGCCAAGGAAGCATCACGATCGCTGAAATAATTGAGATCTTTACTGGGTCGTCAGTCAATGAAATTGCAAGTAATGGTGCTGCTGTTCGCAACAAACCATCAGCTAAATTTCCAAAAAGACTTGCCGACCAAAGTCGATTAAAGCTAGCGCCTAGAGATTTCACTGGGGGATCTTAGACGTTGTGCGTTCAGTTGCCTTGCCAAGTTGCAATTGTTGCTTCTAGAGGATCTAATCCCATTGGCCCTAATTTCAAGGCATAGTTATGGAAGCTCTTTAGGTTGAATCGGCCACCTAGTCGATTCTTTGCATCCTCCCGAGCTCGCATCCAAACCCGCTCTCCTACTTTGTAGGCGATTGCTTGGCCTGGCCAGCCTAAATATCGATCAATTTCACTCCGAGCAAAATCTTCATTAACTAATGCCTGATCAACCAATGCTCTAAATCCAGTTTCGGCATCCCATAGCTTGCCATCTGGATTGGTATAACCCAGATGCATCCCAATATCGATCACTACTCTGGTAGCTCTGAGCGCTTGAGCTGATAGATATCCCATTGCAAGGCCAGGATCATCAAAAGCACCTAACTCGTCCATTAATCTTTCGGCATACAGCGCCCAACCTTCGCCATGACCA
The DNA here is from genome assembly GCA_046047475.1 of Actinomycetota bacterium. Taxonomy (GTDB): domain Bacteria; phylum Actinomycetota; class Actinomycetes; order S36-B12; family UBA5976; genus AcAMD-5. The sequence continues at coordinate 20,619 of JBJOHY010000094.1, forward strand.
CTAATGAAGGTATTGCTGCGTTGGAATCGGCTTAATCGCTCTTTTTCAACCGCAACTGTGGCCACTTGAAGGTGATGCCCTGGCACTGCTTCGTGATACCAAGTAGATGCAATATGCCACCAGCCAAAAGTGGTTTTACCTAAGGTCGGATACCAAGTTGTACCAGGTCTGGAGAGATCTTCACTAGGGCCCATGTAATAGGGAGCGGCAGCAGCACCTTGTGGGGCCAATCTGGCTTCGCAATTCTTAATTCGATCATCAATGTCAAAATAAGTACCATCGAGGCTTCGAACAGACTCCTCAATAAAACTAGACAATTTCTTTAGCAGATTCTCTTCGCCATGAATCAAATAGCGCTCATCTTGCTCTAGATGATCTGCGACCTCACGCAAGGTTGCAGCGCCTGGCTTGATCTTTGCTGCTACCTTCCACATGCGATCATGAATTCGAGCTAAGTCTTCTAATCCCCATTCATAGGTTTGCTTTAGATTAAGTGATGCTCCAGTAAAGAATTTTGACCATAAGGCGTAGCGCTCTTCGCCAACTGCATCAGCAGGATTGGCAAGTGGTAAATATGTTGACTTAAGCCATGCGCTAGTCTCTAAGCAGGAAGCTTCAGCTGCTTTCGCCGCTGCATGCAATTCAGTGTTCTTGCCAGTCGAATCAATCTTTGCTGCAATATTGGTATACCCACCTTTACCAAACGTAGCTAGTTGTTCAGCAATAGCAATTACCTGTCGCTTTGCCGTCCGCTTCCCATCATGTGCTAATTCCTCAATCGCGCTAGTCCAAGAATTATGAGCTCCAGCTACGGCATGCATTCGGGCAGTAATCGCATCAATATCTGCCGCAGTTTCCTTCGGCATCAATTCGAATACTTGTCTAATCCGAGAAACAGGCGAGGCGATTACATTCCAGAGAATGTGACGCTCTCGGGAATCATGAAGTGCCAAGCTTGACCGCATCCGCTCTTCCAGAACCGCTTTTGCAATCTGATCTGGCTCATCAGTTGGCTCTAACATGCTAAGTGCACCTAAGGTGCGCTTAGTTAAATCAGCAGATTTTTGCGTACCAGCTAGTGAGAAGTCATCCAAAAGATGGTTATGACCAGAGATACCGAGGCTGGTTGCTGATATTGGGCTGAGCGCCGCCGATTGCGATACATAATCATGGCTAAGCTCGAAGATTGGCGAGCGGAATTGATTTGTCATGGCTTATTCCTATCAGGTTAGGTAAGTTGAGTCGACTTATTAGCAGTTTATCTTTGTCCTCAACTCAAAGATCGTGCTATTCGCTGAATTCCTTCAGTTAAGACCTCTGGATATGTTGCAAAATTGAGTCGGATGAAACTGGGATATGCCTTACCGTAATCCTGTCCTGGCACTATTGAAACTTTACCTCGAGACAAAATCTGGTCATGCCATGATGGGTTACTTCCGTATGCCTTCAGATCTAGCCAAGCGAGGTAGCTGGATTCAGGTATTTGATAGCCAACATTGGGCAGTTCCTGGTTGAGCAAATCATTTAAATACTTTCGATTGGAGTCTAATTGTGAAAGTGTTTGATTTAGCCAAGCATCGCCAGAATTGAATGCCGAAACCATTGCAAACGCTCCAATTATTGAAGTGCGCCAATGCACTGCTGCAGGCATTTCGTTTATTCGAATTGCTGCTGATGGTGATCCGGGAATAATCATGGCAGCTTTTAGACCAGCGATATTCCATGCTTTACTTGCCGAAGTAATCGTGTAACCCCATTCTGCGGCATCAGGAATACTCAAGTAGGGCGTGAAGGTAAAATCTTGATACGTCAGCGCAGCATGTATTTCGTCACTTATTACCACCACGCCATACTTATTTGCCAACTCAGCGATCTGCTCTAATTCATGCTTTCGATGCACTCGACCAACTGGATTTTGTGGATTCGATAGCAAAAAAATCTTTACGCCAGATTGAAATGCTGTTTCGATACCAGCAAGATCCAATTCCCAAGCATCTTCAGTGCGCAGCAGCGGCACATCAACTAAATTTAATTTACTCTCTTCAATCCAGGTATAGAAATTGTTATACACCGGTGAATTAATCAATACCGAATCACCTAGGTTTGTCAAAACTCGGAATAGTTCAATTGCAGCAACCCCGACATCAACTGCAAGCGAGATGTGATCTGGATCTAAATGCCATCCCCATCTTCGTTGCGCAAAGCCAGCAAATGCAGGTCCAAGTTCTGGGATTGGACCTAGGTAGCCCAGATCGCCTCGCTGGACCCGAGCAATAATTTCCTGCTTGATCTCATCTGCTACATCAAAATCCATTTCAGCCACATGCATGGGCAGCACTGCAGCATCGTATTTACGCCACTTTGAACTGGTGCGTTCATGTAATCGAGAGAGTAATGCGGAATCAACTGAATGGGACACTTGACTACCTCCCTGCCAATGCCTTCAGCATAGGACTTCTCCCCCTTCGGATGTCCAGTTATCTCAAAATTCAGCATCTATACTGACTGTTGTGAAGTCAGCCCTATTTACCCCATTTCAAATAAGAAATTTCGAGTTTCCGAACCGAGTTTGGGTTTCACCAATGTGCCAATATTCCGCTGCAAACGGTATCGTTGGTAGTTGGCATCAAGCTCATATTGGCGCATTTGCATCAGGATCGCCGGGTTTGATTATGATGGAAGCTACTGCAGTAACTCATGACGGTCGAATCTCAATTGCATGTCCTGGCATATGGAACTCGGAACAGGCTGCAGCCTTTAAACCATTAGTTGATTTCGCCCATTCGCAATCAGCACCGATTGGAATTCAACTTGCCCATGCCGGTCGAAAAGGTTCCACAATGCGGCCCTGGGATGACCACTTGGTTGCATCACCAGATGAAGGTGGCTGGCAGACTGTATCGGCAAGTCCGATCGCTTTTGGCAAGATGCCAACTCCGCAAGAATTATCAATAACTGAAATATCGGAATTGATTACTAGTTTCAGCGAAGCTGCTAAGCGGGCAGTCGAAGTTGGGTTTGATGTAATCGAAATACATGCTGCTCATGGCTATCTAATCCACCAATTCTATTCCCCAATTTCTAATTCAAGGACAGATGAATATGGTGGTAGTTTCGAAAATCGAATCAGATTATTGCTAGAAATAACAAAGGCAGTAAAACAAGTCATTGCAGACAAGATTCTGTTTGTCCGCATTTCCGCAACTGACTGGATGGAAAACGGATGGAGCATTGAGGACTCGGTTAAGTTAGCCAAAGAGCTTAAGGATCTAGGTGTTGATTTGATTGACGTTTCCTCTGGCGGAACTTCGCCAAATGCCAAGATTCCAGTCGCCCCCGGCTATCAAGTGCCATTCGCTGAGCAGATCAAACATGAAGCGCAAATTGCAACAAGTGCAGTTGGCTTGATTACTGAAGCAGCCCAGGCAAATTCGATCATTTCTGAGGGAAAGGCAGACGCAGTGATGTTGGCTCGAGCCATGTTGCGAAACCCAAGGTGGGCATTACAGGCGGCCGAAGAGTTAGGTGATGTAATTCCCTGGGCAGATCAATTTGCTCGGGCACGCACGCTTAGTTAACTAGTGCTTCACTCATCATTTCATTGACCATTGGAACTACCTTCGTGGCATAAAGTTCGATTGACTTCATTAACTTGCTGTGCGGCAGTGGTCCGTTAGCATATTTGAAATCAAATCGCTGAGCACCAACCGACTTGAGCGCGTGAGTAATTTTGCGAGCAACTGTCTCTGGTGTGCCAACATAAAGTGAGCCATACTTAACTTCATTTAAATACTGTTGTTTAGTTGTTGGGCCCCAGCCGCGCTCTCTACCTATTCGACCAAACATTGCTAAATAATTGGGCCAAAGCTCTTCAATTGCCTGCTCATCCGAATCACTGATGTGGCCTGGTGAATGAATTGAAATTGGCAACTGGGGTTTTCCTAATTCTGCTAATGCTCTTCGATAAAGATCAGCAAACGGGGCAAATCGCTCTGGATCGCCACCAATTATTGCCAGCGCCATTGGAATACCAAGCCGAGCAGCACGAATCACAGAATCCGGAGATCCGCCCACGCCCACGCGTAATCCAATTCGGCCTCGCTCAGTTTTTGGATAAACCTGCTGATTCGAAAGCGATGCCCTAGTTTGGCCCGACCAAGAAATTGCATTTTCGTCTAGTAATTTAACAAGTAGCTCTAACTTTTCTTCAAACAATACGTAATAATCGTCAAGCTTGTAACCAAAAAGTGGAAATGATTCAGTGAACGAACCTCTACCTGCAGTGATTTCAACACGACCGTTAGCTAATCCATCAATAGTAGCAAATCGCTGATACACCCGAACAGGATCTTCACTTGATAACACAGTTACGCCTGAGCCCAATACGATATTTTTGGTGACAGTAGCAATACCTGCCAGCACAGTATCTGGCGCAGAAACTGCAAAGTCGTCCCGATGATGTTCGCCTACGTTGAAATTGTCTAAACCTAATTCATCGGCTAACTTGGCTTGTGATACCACATCTCGAATAACCTGACCAGCACTTACTGGCTTGCCACTGTCATCAACGGTCATATCCCCAAAAGTATCGAGGCCAAAGCGCAAACTGTTGTTAAGTTCCATGACAGCACCCTACCACAAGATAGTTGAATCTTCAACTAAATCTCCGGCAGGGTGCTAACCTGGTCTATTCCCTAGGTGAATCCTCACTCGTTTTGCCACTAGTAACTCGACCCGCGTGAGCTCTAGCGGCTGGATCTTGCTTTGACTTAATTAAACTAGCAATTGTTGCAACCAGTAGAACTCCACCAATTACGCCGAGGCTCCAAATCGTTGGGATCTTTGGCACCCAATCATAAATTTCATGAACGAAGGTCAACACTAGTTTCACGCCAATGAAAATCAGGATAATTGATAACCCAAGAGACAAGTAGATCAATTTGTCCAGTAGTCCCTTAAGTAAGAAATACAGCGCACGCAGTCCAAGCAATGCAAAGGCATTCACCGCAAATACCAAGAAGGGCTCCTGGGTAACTCCAAACGTTGCCGGAATTGAATCCAGCGCAAAGAGTAGGTCCGTTGCGCCGATTGCTATCATCACAATGAGCATTGGAGTGGCATAGCGAATGCCATCCTTCTTAATAATCAGCTTGGTACCGTGATACTCATCAACTGACCGTATGCGCTTCTTGACATTTCGAATGATGAAATTCTCATTGGGATCTGGATCTTCGTCCCAATGTCGGAATAATCCAATTCCAGTCCAGATCAAGATGGCACCAAAGATAATGAACGTGAAGCTAAATGCGGCTAATGCAGCAGCACCAATAGCAATAAAAATTGCCCGCATAACTAGTGCTAATAGCACACCGATTAAAAGTACTCGTTGATGGTAAATAGATGGCACGGCAAACTGTGCCAAAATAATCGCAAACACAAATATGTTATCAACCGACAGTGATTTCTCAACCAGGTAAGCGGCAAAATATTCGGTGCCAAACTGAGTTCCATAATTGGCAAATACCCAAATACCAAATGCAACCGCTACCGCGATATAGAAGATTGACCACAGACTCGCCTCTTTGAAGAGTACGTCATGTGGCTTACTGCTTACCGTCAATAAATCAACAATTATTAGTGCGGCGATAATGCTGATTGTCACAATCCAAACTAAGTTGGAAACTTCCACAATACTCCTTGATCAAATCGCTTGTATGTTTTAATCAAGGTCTCCCTAACCGGGTTTCGGCTCGCGCTCCGGGATTTAACCGTATTGACGAAGGCGCGATTCCAAGGTACTCCCCTTGCTCAGGCGGCAGTTTAGCGAAGATCGTTGAATCGGCAATCGACTTGCCATGAAGCGATAACCCGCATGTAGCTAGTCTGCTCCACCGCATTGTGAAGAACATCTCACTAAATCAGTGCATTCAAGCAGGAATCCTAAGCACGCAATTATTAGACTCATTTCATGAATCAGGAGAGGTTCATGAATCAGAAGAGGAATAAAATGCGTCGAATTGCAGTTTTAATTACCGCACTATTAGTAGTTATTTCTGGCGTGAGCGCCACCGCCCATGAGGGTGAAGATCACAGTGCGCGTGAATGGGATGGTAGGTCAGCTCCCACACTTGAAGTAGTTGTAACTAAAGACATGATGTCTGGCTACAACATCAATATCAAAGCCAAGGGCTTTAAGTGGGCTCCACAGCGCGCTTCCATGGCGCACCGTGCCGGTGAGGGTCATGCGCACATTTACGTAGATGGAATCAAAGTGGGTCGGGTTTATGGAAGTTGGTATCACCTATCAACTTCGCAATTGAACTTAAAGCCTGGAACCCACAAAATCAAAGTAGATCTGAATGGCAACGATCACATCCCGTACACATATAATGGAAAATTAATTGCGAAGACGGTTAAATTCAAGGTTTGATCGTCCTTAAAAATACTTATTCATTGAAAACAAAACTGGCGATAGCAGGAAAAACACCTGCTATCGCCAGTTCTATTCTAAAAATCACAATCTAAATTCTTGATAGATCTCATTAGGTTAAGAAGCTGCTAAATCAAATCGATCACCATTCATTACTTTGGCCCAAGCAGCAACAAAATCGTGAACAAACTTCTCGCGGTTGTCATCTTGGGCGTACACCTCGGCGTATGAACGAAGAATGGAGTTTGAGCCAAACACCAGATCTACTCTGGTTGCGGTGTATTTAACTTCACCACTTTCGCGATGGCGAATGTTGTATAGATTCTCACCGACTGGTTCCCAGGTGTAGGACATATCCGTTAGGTTCACAAAGAAGTCATTCGTTAACTTGCCAACTCGATCTGTGAAGACTCCATGCTTAGTGCCGCCGTGATTAGTCCCCAGCACACGCATACCGCCAATTAAGACTGTCATCTCTGGTGCCGTAAGCCCCATCAACTGTGCGCGATCGAGCAATAACTCCTCGGCGCTAACAACATAATCTTGCTTTAACCAATTCCTAAAGCCATCATGAATTGGTTCTAGTGGAGCAAACGATGCAGCGTCAGTTTGTTCGGCCGAGGCATCACCGCGACCAGGTGCAAATGGAACAGCAACGTTATAACCAGCTGCCGCTATCGCCTGTTCCAAGCCATAATTTCCGGCGAGCACAATTACATCAGCAATGCTCGCGCCAGATGATTTTGCAATTGGCTCAAGTGCGGAAAGAACTCGATTCAATCGCTCTGGTTCATTACCAACCCAACTGCGCTGTGGCTCCAGTCTAATTCGAGCACCATTTGCGCCACCGCGCTTGTCTGAACCTCGGAAAGTGCGGGCACTATCCCAAGCGGTAGCAATCAGATCAGCATTTGAAATACCTGTTGCCGCGATCTGCTTTTTGACTGCTGCTACGTCATAGCTCTTGTTGCCAGCAGGCACTGGGTCCTGCCAGATCAAATCTTCATTTGGCACATCTGGGCCCCAGTATCTGGCTTTTGGTCCCAAATCACGATGCGTCAACTTAAACCAAGCCCGAGCAAATACTTCACTAAAATATGCCGGGTCTTTATAAAAGCGTTCTGATATCTCACGATAAATGGGGTCTTTAATCATCGCCATATCAGCATCAGTCATCATTGGGTTGTAGCGAATGCTTGGATCTTCCACATCAACCGGCTTGTCTTCTTCAGCAATATTTACCGGCTCCCATTGATTTGCACCCGCTGGTGATTTCACTAGCTGCCAGTCGTATTTGAATAGTAATTCAAAATATCCGTTGTCCCACTTAGTTGGGTGCGTAGTCCAAGCGCCTTCAATTCCGCTAGTGACAGTATTGCGGCCAACCCCACGACTCTTATGGTTGTTCCAACCCAAGCCTTGCTCGGAAATATCTGCTGCTTCTGGTTCTGGTCCAAGATTCTCGGCTCTGCCATTGCCATGTGCTTTTCCAACGGTGTGACCGCCAGCAGTTAAAGCTACGGTTTCCTCATCGTTCATTGCCATTCGAGCAAATGTTTCTCGAACGTGAGCTGCGGTACGAAGTGGATCCGGCTGCCCATTAACACCCTCTGGATTTACATAAATCAAACCCATCTGAACTGCAGCTAGCGGATTTTCCATCGTGGCAGCATCATCTAGCGAGTCATATCGGCTATCGCTTGGGGCAAGCCATTCTTTCTCAGCACCCCAATAGGTATCAATTTCGGGCATCCAAATATCTTCGCGACCAAACGCAAAACCATAGGTTTTTAGTCCCATTGATTCGTAAGCAATGGTGCCAGCCAGAATCATTAAGTCAGCCCAGCTGACTTTGTTGCCATACTTCTTCTTGATTGGCCAGAGCAATCTGCGGGCTTTATCAAGATTCGCGTTATCTGGCCAAGAATTAAGCGGAGCAAATCGATGTCCACCAGTGCCGCCGCCGCCACGACCATCAGCAACTCGATAAGTTCCAGCGGAATGCCATGACATGCGGATAAACAATCCGCCGTAGTGACCCCAGTCTGCTGGCCACCAGGACTGACTATCGGTCATTAGGTCGTGTAAGTCTTTTTTCAATGCCGCAACGTCTAATTTTTCAAACTCTTCCCGGTAGTTGAACTTCGTGCCCAATGGATTCACCTTGGTATCGTGCTGATGCAAAATCTCCAGATTCAGGCTGTTGGGCCACCAGTTGTAATTTGAGGCTGCAGCATTGGTTAGTGAACCGTGTGCTACTGGGCATTTGGCTGATTGATCATTCATGATTTCCTCTATCGCTTATTGGGTACCTTGCTACCCTATCAAATCTTCCCTTTTCCACTCGATTTCAATTAAATGTTGTTCGAAGCAGGCAGATCTCATCTTGGTTTGTCACCGGACTTAGGATTGTGCGCATGAACGCAATTGTTTCAATGTGCACGCTGGATACCCTTGCGAGGGCAGCAGCTAACTTACAGCGTGGTGGAATCGTTGCTTTCCCAACCGAAACCGTCTACGGCCTTGGGGTCGACGCCACTAACGAGTCTGCCGTTAACCGCATGTACCAAGTCAAAGGTCGCCCGGCAGACCATCCGGTAATTGTTCACATTGCGTCACTTGATGATGTTGACTATTGGACACGAAATATTCCAGATTATGCGGTTAATCTGATGCGCGATTTCTGGCCAGGTCCAATGACCTTGCTATTGGAACGTTCTGAAAATGTTGGTGACTTTATAACTGGCAACCAAAAGGTGGTCGGAATAAGAATTCCAAACCACTCAATCGCGCTCAACTTACTTGCTGCATTTAAGAAGGTAGGCGGAAAGGGGGTAGCGGCACCTAGCGCAAATAGATTTGGCGCGGTTTCCCCAACAACCGCGGCTGCAGTCAAAGCCGAACTGCAAGAGTATTTGGCGCTAGATGATCAGATTCTTGATGGTGGCCCGTCAATTATTGGAGTTGAATCGACCATAATTGATTGCACTAAAGCAAATCCGATAATTCTTCGTCCAGGTGCCATCACGGCAGCAATGGTCGAGCAAAGCACTGGAATCGTGTTAGCAACTCCGGAATCTGAGACAACCAGAGTTTCTGGTTCACTGCCACAGCATTACTCACCCCAGGCATCGGTAAAAATTGGGGCAGATGCAGTTGCTGGTGATGGCTTCATCGCGTTAGCAGAGATTGCTACACCAATTGGGGCAATTCGTCTTGCTTCACCTAAGACTGTGGAGCAATACGCCAGAGAGCTTTACGCTGCACTTCGCGCTGGTGATGAGCAACAGCTCAACTCGATCTGGATTGTCCCGCCAACTGGAGATGGTTTAGCGATTGCGATTAGAGATCGAATCGAGCGAGCAAGCAGTAACTATTAAGTCTTACTTTTCAATAGATATCTTGTTGCAAGTAATTTGCAACTGCCTCTATAGATTTGCTTAGAATCAATAATATTAAATACATGTTGGGACCTCGGTAAAGCTTTAAGGGTAAACTCATGCCAATGTCTACGTTTGAACTTAACTCAACTTCACCACTTCGAATTGCCAAAGTGATGCTGCACACCTCCCCGCTCGACCAGGCTGGAATTGGTGATGCTGGCGGGATGAATACTTATGTAATTGAAAGTGCGAAGAAACTTTCAGCTGCTGGAAATGAAGTAGACATCTTTACCAGAGCAGCAACTGCCGATCTACCTGACGTTGTGGAAATCGCGACTGGAGTGCGAGTCAGGCATCTTCATGCCAAGCCATATGAGGGCGTTAGCAAAAATGACATTCCAGCTTTACAAGATCAATTAATCGCGGATTTTTATCGCCATACTAAGCAGAGTGATGGTTACGATCTGATTCATTCGCATTATTGGACTTCTGGCACTTTTGCGAAACAAATTTCACGAGAGACCTCAATCCCATTTGTTCACACTTTTCACACCACTGCCAAAGTAAAAAACTCATCCCTTGCTGACGGTGAGCGACCAGAGCCTCTTTCTAGATCTATCGGCGAGGAGAAAGTAGTAAGTGAAGCTGCAGCAATTATTGCAAATACCGACTCCGAGGCTGCTGGCTTAGTATCGCTTTACGGCGCTTGTCCAGATCGGGTCTTTGTTGCAACCCCCGGAGTCAACTTAACTGAATTTCAACCTGGTGATGGTCGTCTTGCTGCCCGCGAAAATCTGGGTATAGATCCGGATAAATTCATCTTGATGTTTGTTGGCCGGGTTCAACCACACAAAGGGCCAGACGTTTTGATTCGTGCGGTAGCGGAAATCATTGCCCATAATCCCAACTTACGTGGCAAGTTAAATGCTTTAATTATTGGTGGCGTCTCTGGCGAAGAAAAAACTGACAGTATTGGCGAGCTAGATAAGTTAGAGAATCTGGCAAACTGGTTAGGCGTAGGAGACGTTGTTAGATTCCTGCCACCAGCAGCTCGCCATAAACTGCCTGATTGGTATCGAGCAGCAGATATTGTTTGCGTACCTAGTTACAGTGAGTCATTTGGACTAGTTGCATTGGAAGCCCAAGCCTGCGGTAAACCTGTTGTTGCAACTGCTGTTGGTGGCCTTCGCACTGCCGTATCTGATGGCTTTTCTGGAGTATTAATTGATGGACACGATCCGAAGGCTTGGTCAGCAGTGCTGTTGCGCCTTGCCGCTCAACCTGAACGACTACTTACACTTTCAAAGGGTGCGCTGCAGCATGCATCGCAATTTGGTTGGGATCAAACCGCAACGTCACTACTTGAGGTTTATCAAAAAGCTATCAAAGAATCACAGCAACTGCGCCTTACTGCAGCGGTCAGCTTCGACTAACTCTTCTTAGTTGGGTTAGCGGGCAGAGCGGGATTTTCGCCCTGATGCGCTCCGACCTCGCTCAAAACTTTTCTTGTTCTCAAATCTATTGCGGGATTTGGAACGGCTACGATTTCGATCGCTTCTACTGCGATTCTTCGGCTGCGCCTTCTTCGGCTCTTCGGTTGGAATACTCAAAATTGGCACTCCGCTTGGTTTCTTCGCGCCAGTGATTCGCACCAGCTCCTGATCCATTGGTAATACCGAGATTACTTTAGGCTCAACGCCAGCCCGAGAGGTCATTCCGTTAACCGTCTTCTGCTCCTGCTTTGTCGCAAGCGTGACTACTCGACCAGCTTTTCCGGCACGTGCAGTTCGACCAGAGCGATGTAGATAATCCTTGTGATCAGCCGGTGCATCAAAATGGAGTACCAAATCCACATCATCAACGTGAATTCCTCTTGCAGCAACATCAGTTGCGACTAGCACTCCAGAATCTTGCTTCTTAAACTCTGCCAAAGTGCGAGTTCTAATCGCCTGCGATTTGCCACCGTGGAGTGTTCCTACTTTTACTCCCACATTTGCGAGGTTTGCAGACAATCTATCGGCACCTCGTTTGGTTCGAGTGAAGAAAATTGCTTTCCCTTCACGAGCTGCAATCTGACTTGTAATGTTTGTCTTGTCACCATGGCTAACTAAAAATACGTAATGGGCAGAACGTGACTTTGTTCCAGCCATATCTGCTACTTCATGTGTTTTTGGATTTACTAAATATTGCTTAACCAAAACATCAACGTCACGATCCAAGGTGGCAGAAAAAAGAAACCGTTGGCCACCTGGCTTTACTAAATTGAGAATACGCTTCACATCTGGCAAAAAGCCCATGTCAGCCATCTGATCGGCCTCATCAAGCACCATGATCTCCACATCATCCATGCGGACGTGTTTCTTTTCAACCAGATCCAATAATCTGCCAGGGGTAGCTACTACAACCCCGATGGATCGCTTCATTGCCGAAACTTGTTTTCCATAAGACAAACCTCCGGCAACTAAAACACTTTCTTGTCCAACAGATTTGCCGAGTTTAGAAATCACTTCATTAATTTGCTGTGCTAATTCCCGAGTTGGGGCTAGCACTACCGCAAGTGGCTTGCTTGGTTTTGCTCGCAACCCGCTTATGTTATGTAGTAGTGAAAGGCCAAATGCAAGCGTTTTGCCAGATCCGGTCTGACCTTTACCCAATATGTCATGCCCGGCTAGGGCGTCTGGAATTGTGGCCGCTTGAATTGGGAAGGGTGTGACAATCCCTTGCGCATCCAGCGCATTTACTAGCTTTGGGTTTAGGCCCAGTTTTCGAAATGTTTGCTGTTTTACAGCAGTATTAACCGTCATTACTCTTCACCAATCACCTTGACATGTATGTCTTGGTGACGCTCTTCGTGGTGACGAAATTAAGACTTACATATGTATCCGTTATTTACGGATCTCGTTTTGCTAGAAAGTTACCTCTAACGATGGCCAAAGGTATCCCATGGCAGGTTTTAATTAGCCACCGGGTGTAGCAGTGGTCCTTTTGGTGGCTACTTTTTCAGATTATTCGAGGATGACCAAAATCGATAGGTAGTAAATAAAATTAATAATAGTCCTAGTCCTTGCAGCCCTGGTGAATCATCAAATTCGCCTAAAACTATTGCCAGTAAACCAATCAAGATTGTGATTAGGCGCAACAGAATTTTCATGTTCTCATTCTATGCAACTCATAAATCAAAAAAAGAGTTGCCCAATAAGCCGGAATTATCGATTCTTTGTCAGGAAATTCAGGGCCGCTTCCATTGGGCCTAACTTGAATCTCTTTAGCCACAGAGTTGCACAGTAGGATTGAATTAGCCAGATCGTTAACGCAATTGGTATAAGTTGCCAAAGTTCAACTCGTTGAAATAAACCCAGTCCCCAGGGTGCAAAGATGAAAAGCATAGCAATTGACTGTGAAATGTAGGTTGTCAGCGACACCTTTCCTGCTGATTTCATCCACCCAACAAGGCGTGGGCGTATTCGAATAATTGCCAAGATTGCACCGAGATAACCAACTGAAAGACGTGGTGCAGTAATCATAGATATTATGGTCAAGCCCAAATGAACTATTTTTGAATTGTTTGATGCCGCGCTATTCATCAGCCATAAAGTAGCCAGCACCAATTGGATGGGTAGGCCGTATATCACTCCTATCTTGATCATCTTAAAGATATTTTTCTCTGGGGTTGAAGGTGACAGCAAGTTACTTCTTGACGCGTAAATACCCATCAAGAACGCAACAAAAGCAACAACTCCTTGAAATAGAATCAAAAAGAGGGTTGTCTCTAGCCAATAACCGGCTCGAGAATCTATGGAATCCAAATATGTCCCATTGAGCATCAACTTATCGAGTTCCAAAGCTCGTTCCGAGGAAAGTGACGCACTTA
>JBJOHY010000095.1:0-7461 GCA_046047475.1 Actinomycetota bacterium
CAGGTGAATCCCAAAATTACATCCACTGCTCGCTCAACTGGAACATCTTTACAAAGCCTTGAAATCACAATCGCTAATTCCGACTCGTGCTGAACATCATCACTTTGCGGCGGAATGCGGATTACATCTTCTGGACCGATTATCGAAGTAGTGGGCTTAAAGAAAAAAAGCGGTTCCGTTGGTGGCTCAGATCCCATCTCTAGTGCATGCTCTCGATAATTCTTACCAATACAAACTATTTTGCTGGGAATTATTGGTGCGAGCAATCTGGCATCAGCTAATGGAATCACTTCACCGGTGTAATTAAGCTCACCCATGGGGTGACTATTTAATACTTTTAGTTGGTCTTGCTCGACCACAGCGAAACCAACCGAATCTTTATAGGAATATCGCGCAATGCGCATTTATATCAAACCAGCCTTCAGCTTATTGAGGTTTTCTTCCTGCCCTTAACAAACCATAGGCTACCGCGTCGCTAATTGCGCTCCACGATGCAGCCACCACATTCTCATGCACACCCACGGTATCCCACTCAGTTTCACCATCAGAAGTTTCAATCAAAACGCGGGTTACCGCACCAGTGCCTTTGATCCCCTCGAGAATTCGAACCTTGTAGTCAACCAATTCAAGCTTGCTCAACTCTGGATATATAGAGGTAAGCGCAGTTCGCAGTGCGTTATCCAGCGCATTTACTGGGCCATTACCAACTCCCGTGCTTACTAACCGCTGCTGCTCGGCAACGATGGCAACAGTTGCCTCGGAATAAACCTCGCCGTCTGAATCTTGCTCCACTACAACTTTCCAAGATTCAACCGTAAAGAATCGTTGTTTCTTGCCGGCTATTTCATCGAGCATTAATAATTCAAATGAAGCATCTGCCGCATCAAAAGTCCAACCTTTAGCCTCAAGATCTTTAACTCGCTCCACAATACGAGTGATGATCTCTTTGTCTTGCAACTCATAACCCAATTCTTTACCTTTTAATTCAATCGAAGCTCTTCCTGCCATCTCCGAAACCAGCATTCGCATGTCGTTACCAATCAAAGCTGGATCAATATGCTGATACAGCATTGGATCTACCTTTACCGCGCTTGCGTGCAGTCCCGCTTTGTGGGCAAAAGCGCTAACGCCAATGTATGGCGCATGTTGATTTGGATTAATATTTGTGATTGCCGAAATTGCATGCGCGGTGCGAGTCATCTCCTTCAAATGTGAAGGTGGTAAGACCGGCATATCTTTTTTCAACTGTAAATTAGCAATGACAGTAAATAAATTGGCATTACCACATCGTTCGCCATAGCCGTTTGCTGTTCCTTGCACATGTGTTACACCAGCATCTACTGCGCTAAGTGAATTTGCTACAGCACAGCCGGAATCATCATGGCAATGAATTCCTAGTCTCGCAGCGGTGGTTTGTGAAATGTCATGCACAATATCTGCTAACTCAACTGGCAGCATGCCACCATTTGTGTCACAGAGCACGGCAACATCCGCTCCGGCCTCCATCGCTGTTCTAACTACAGCTATTGCATAATCACGATTACTGCGATAGCCGTCAAAGAAATGTTCGGCATCTAGAAATACTCGGCGACCTTCGTCGACAAGGAACTTTACGGTGTCGCCAATCATGCGTAAGTTCTCATCTAACGTAGTGCGAAGGGCTAACTCGACATGTCTATCGTATGTTTTTGCAACCAGTGTCACGATCTTTGCGTTTGAATCTAATAATGCGCGAACTTGGGCGTCTTCAGAGACTTTGACATCAGGTTTTCTAGTTGCACCAAATGCGGCCAAAGTGGCATTCTTAAGATTGAGTTCAGTCTGCGCTCGCTTAAAGAATTCAGTATCTTTGGGAATAGCTCCGGGCCAACCGCCTTCAATAAAGCCAACCCCTAATGAGTCAAGATGTTTGGCGATTGCAAGTTTGTCGTTGACCGTTAGGTTCAGACCTTCTTGTTGCGCACCATCGCGCAATGTGGTGTCGTAGATATGAAATGCATCGGTGGTCATTATGCGAGCCTATACATCCAGTTATGCGAGTCGCTGGCTCGGCCAGTTTGAATATCTAGCAACGCTTGTCGCATTCGCATCGTTACTTCCCCTGGCAGACCATCGCCCACCTTGATGTTTCGCTGTGCACTCTTGATCTCGCCAATTGGGGAGATAACAGCTGCAGTACCGCAGGCAAAAACTTCAGTAATTCGGCCAGATGCAATTGATTCATACAACTCATCAACCGAAATCTTGCCTTCGTGAGTGTCGTATCCCAGGTCATTTCCTAACTGAATTAACGAGTCGCGCGTAACTCCAGGCAGCAATGTGCCAGTTAACTCTGGCGTCAATAACTGAGCGTCTTCACCACTGCCAAGCACGAAAAACAAATTCATGCCGCCCATCTCTTCAATCCATTTTCGCTCAATTGCATCAAGCCAGATGACTTGGTCGCAGCCTTGTTCTTTTGCTTGTGCTTGGGCAATCAAGCTTGCGGCATAATTTCCAGCACACTTTGCTTCACCTGTGCCTCCAGGGGCTGCTCGCACATATTCTGTCGAGACCCAAACGCTAACCGCTTTCGATGGATCAAAATACGCACCTACGGGAGATGCGATAACTAAAAACAAATACTCCGTAGCAGGTCTTACTCCCAAGCCCACTTCGGATGCGAACATAAATGGACGAATATAAAGCGATTTATCGCCACCGCTTGGCACGTATGACTTATCTACTGCTACTAGTTCTTTCACCATGGAAAGAAATAGCTCTTCAGCAGGTTCGGGCATAGCTAGTCGTCTAGCTGATCGCTGAAACCGACGAGCGTTCATTTCTGGACGAAACGTGTAAACACTGCCATCTTCCCAGCGATAAGCCTTCATGCCCTCAAATATTGATTGCCCATAATGAATCGCAAGCATGGCTGGGTCCATTTGAAATGGTGCATAAGGCTCAATAACTACATCATGCCAACCTAAATCAACTGAATACTTTGCCCGGGCCATATGGTCGGTAAACACTTTTCCAAATCCCGGATCGGCCACAATTGCGGCGATCTCTTCATTGCTTCGACCTGTTGCTGGTACGTGATCAATCTTCATCACTAGACCCTCTCTGCAATTTCATCGCCAACTTGAGATGAGCTGCGACTGGTCGAGCGAGCTAATAAATCTGCACCGACTGCAATTTCAACTGCTTGCGCCGCTTGGTTATGTCCAAGATGATCCAACAACATAGCAACACTCAAAATTGCGGCAGTTGGATCCGCAATCTGCTTCCCAGCAATATCTGGCGCAGATCCATGTACCGGCTCAAACATACTTGGATATTTTCGCGACGGATCTAAGTTTCCACTTGCTGCCAATCCAATTCCACCGGCAATTGCAGCACCAATATCCGTGAGAATGTCGCCAAACAGATTATCCGTAACCACAACGTCAAATCGCTCAGGATTTGTAATCATAAACATTGAAGCTGCATCGACATGTTGGTAGTCAACTTTTACTTCTGGGAACTCCGTTTTGACTTGATCAAAAGTTCGCTTCCATAGTCCACCGGCGTGAACCAAAACATTGGTCTTGTGAACTAGCGTTAAATGTTTACGGCGCCGCATTGCTCGATTAAAGGCATCGCGAATTACTCGCTCCACACCAAAGGCAGTATTTAATGATTCCTCGGTAGCGACTTCTTGTGGCGTATTTATTCTTAAGTTTCCACCTGCGCCTGCGTATGGGCCCTCGGTGCCTTCTCGGCAAAAGACCATATCGATTTCGGCTGATGTTTTGTTAGCAAGTGGCGTTGCAACTCCAGGCAACAATTTAACCGGACGGAGATTTACATGGTGGTCGAATTCAAAGCGAAGCTTTAGCAACAAACCACGTTCGAGGACACCAGGCGGAACGCGCGGATCACCAACGGCACCAAGCAGCAGCGCGTCAAACTTCGCCAGCTGAGCTAAGTCATCATCGGTGAGGGTCTCGCCAGATTTCAGGTAACGGTTTGCACCTAGCTCAAAATTCACAAAATCAAAACTCAAGTCGTGCTTAGCACCAACGGCGGTCAGCACCTTAAGCGCTTCGTGGGTCACCTCTTGGCCGATGCCATCACCAGGGATTACGGCTATCTGATATCTGCTCACCACCCAACCTTATGAGAGGTGGCTGGCTTTATCTAACCCTGCTACGTGTAACCTTGGTCTCGTGCTTCTACAGAGCTTGCTACTTACCCGCCGCGTCGGGGCCTAACCACTGGCCGCCCCCACGCGGCTAACGGCATGCAAGCCGGTGAAATCCCCTAAAACCGACGGAAGGCACATCATGAAAGACCAATCAATCCATTATTCGGCCGCTGCTCAGCAGCCTTCGAAAATGCCCTATCACCGATATCAACCATTCATCCCGATCAAACTTGATGATCGCACTTGGCCAAGCAGGCAAATTGCCGTCGCACCCAGATGGTGCTCGGTTGATCTGCGCGATGGCAATCAGGCACTAATTGACCCGATGACACCGCCGCGCAAGCTAGCGCTGTTTCAGCTGCTAGTAAAAATGGGTTACAAAGAAATCGAAGTTGGTTTTCCATCAGCTTCTCAAACAGATTTTGATTTTGTCCGATTACTAATTGAAGAGGGACATATCCCCGATGATGTAATCATTCAAGTGCTAACCCAGGCTCGGGAGCATCTAATTCAGCGAACCTTTGAATCAATTAAGGGTGCTAAACGGGTAATTGTGCACTTATATAACAGCACGTCAACCTTGCAACGACGAGTCGTATTTAATGCGGATAAAGCAGGCATTGTTGATATTGCAGTTGAGGGTGCAAAACTATGTTTAGCTGAAGCTGCCAAACTACCTGAAACTGACGTGTTGTTTGAATATTCGCCAGAGTCATACACTGGAACTGAACTTGAGTTTGCCAAAGAAGTCTGCGATGCGGTAACTGAAGTTTGGCAACCAACACCTGAGCGAAAAGTGATTATTAATTTACCGGCTACCGTTGAAATGGCGACACCAAATGTTTATGCAGATTCAATTGAATGGATGCATCGAAACTTAAATCGACGCGACAGCATTATTTTGTCGCTACATCCTCACAACGATCGTGGGACTGCGATTGCAGCAGCTGAGTTTGGCTACATGGCAGGTGCCGACCGAATCGAAGGAACACTTTTTGGAAACGGTGAACGAACTGGAAATGTCTGCTTGGTCACGCTAGGTCTAAACCTGTTTAGTCAAGGTATTGATCCACAGATCGACTTTTCCAATATTGCTGAAATTCGTCGAACCGTAGAGTATGCAAATCAACTAAACGTGCCAGAACGTCATCCATATGGCGGTGACTTAGTCTTCACGGCATTTAGTGGATCTCATCAAGATGCAATCAATAAAGGGTTTGCTGCGATGAAGGCAGATGCTCAAGCCGCTGGTAAGGAAGTTGATGACTTCCGCTGGGAAGTTCCATATTTACCGATTGATCCTAAGGATTTGGGCCGAAGCTATGAAGCCGTAATTCGCGTTAATAGTCAGTCCGGCAAAGGTGGCGTCGCCTACATAATGAAAACCGAGCACCGACTTGAATTACCAAGGCGACTACAAATCGAGTTCAGCAAAGTAATCCAGCGAGTTACCGATTCTGAAGGTGGCGAAGTTACACCAGAGCAGATGTGGGAGATCTTCACGGATGAGTATCTACCTCACCCAACAAACCGCTGGGGCAGATTCCGACTTAAGAACATATCGCAGCAGTCTGCAGTTGATGGTGCTACCAGTTTGGAAGTGGTGCTGGATGACAACTCAGTTGAACACACCATTTTAGGAATTGGTAATGGCCCGGTTGCCGCATTTGTTGATGCGATGGCCAAACATGGCGTTGATGTAAAAGTCCTCGATTACCATGAACATGCCATGAGCTCTGGCGGCGACGCCACGGCTGCGGCATATCTTGAGTGTGAGTTAGGCGATGAGATTCTGTGGGGTGTGGGCATTGATCCAAGCATCGTTACGTCTTCGCTTAAGGCAATTGTTAGCGCGGTCAATCGATCTCAGCGATAGCTATTCGCAAGATATGCCATCTTTGTCGCGGTCTAAATGAGTGTTAACCCGATAAAGCGCCGGATCTCGATCGCGCCTAATTGGTGTGACACCGGCCGCTTTAGCCAGGGTGCAATTTCGATATTTCATTATGACTGGCTTTAAGTTAGGCGTTTTGGCATCAGTTACGAATTTGGGTGCGGTGCGCCCACTTAACAAGCCACACTGCAATAGGCCAGACTCCAGTGCATTTCGTTCTCTGAGGTCAACTCGCAGTTGCCACTTTGCCTTCACGACTACCCACGATCGCAGATACTCACAGCGGTAATTGCTGTTTGGCGGCAACCAGTTAGCCACATCGGAATCTGACTTTGCTCGGTTTGTGTTGCGCGAAACTGCTATTAACGATTCTGGTAAATCTAGATCGTTCGCAAAATCAATTCGTTGCTGTGCTGTCCAATTTCTAGCACCGGAGCGCCAAGCCTCCGCTAGTGGAACAAAGTGATCTACGTCCAACAAGCTTGGATTTGTAATCCTTCGATTATCAAAGGCTGAGATCCAAACTCCCCCGGTTAACCGGCATCTCGCACCAATTGCAGGGGCGACTACTGCTTCTGTGATTAGCACTTCATAACGCGCATTACAGCCATCTCGATCTGCATCAATCCAATGCGGGAACAGCGATCGGTTATATCCAGCTCCCACCTCATCTGCTACTAGCAGCGTTGCGAATTTCATCTCAAGCTCAGTTGCGGCTGTACTTGGCGGAGCCAGCGCTATGACTAACAAAGCGGCAACAGCACCATGAACCGATTTAAATCGCATGACTAGAGAATAGATCAGAAAACTGCGAGATCAGCCAATAAAGCTGACAACCCGACCAGTATGGCCGCCAATTTCAGTTGAAATTTGTTCGGCGATTTCAACTGATACGGCACTGTCTAAGGTAAGCGCCACCATGGCATGAGCTCCTGCGGCTTCGCGAGAGACTTGCATGCCAGCGATATTAATTTGGGCATCACCCAGAATTCGACCCAGAACAGCAACTACACCAGGGCGATCGTGATACTTAAAGAATGCCATATGAGTTGCAATCGGAGCATCAACTTCAAACTGATCAATTTGAATCAGTTTCAATTTATCGTTTGGCGCAGTTACCGTGCCGGCAACCACTACTCGATCACCATCAGTAAGTGTAAGAATAACTCGAACTAAAGTTCGATGATCAGTATCTTCGGTAACCAAGTTAACTGATGATGCCACGCCTCGGTCTTTGGCTAGCACTGGCGCATTTACATATGAAACTGGGTCATGAACTAGGTTGGTAAAAACACCTTTAAGTGCCGAAATCTCTAATACGGAGATGTCAGATTGATGAGCTTCGCCGACATATTCCACATCGACTCGCTCAATTGCTTTTGAAGTTAAGCTGGCAGCG
>JBJOHY010000096.1:0-2830 GCA_046047475.1 Actinomycetota bacterium
CTACCACCATCAGTCACAGTAATTGAATCACCCAAAGTGCAGCTGAGATTTACTAACGGTGTCGAACCATCACTGTTTAATGGCACCCAAATAGTTTCGGCAGCAACATCGGCAATTTCAACGGGTAGCACCATTTTGCCAGCATTGCTAGCTATCACAATTAGATTTCCATCAACCAAGTTATGTGCCGTTGCCGTGGCTGCACTAACTTTTGCCACTGCTTCGCGAGCAGTTGCCGCCAGATGTGGTTCACCTTTTTGCAAACTGCCATTATCAATTAGTTGTCGAAGTCCGGCTAGCACCAAACCAGGTTTGCCTGCTGCCGAAACTAGTTTCATTTCTTTTCCAGTAGGTTCTGACTTAAGTCCAGTAAGTGACTTATGCAGAGCAGCTGGCTTTGCTTGATCAGCGAAAGTCACACCAAGTTTTTCGGCAATCAAGTGCAAAACTCTGGCATCGGTAAGTGAAAGTGATTCGTGCATTGCGGCAGCAAATGATCGCTCGCGACCTTCCCAATTAACAAAAGTTCCTTCACGTTCCGTAATGACACCAACTGGTAGCACCACATCGGCATACTCGGTTACTGATGAATAGTGCTGTTCTAGTGAAACTACGAAAGTTTTCTCGAGTGCGGATTTAAATTCCTGATGATAAGCAACATCCAGCACATCTACGCCACCGATAACAAACGCATCTAATTTGTTCGAGTTTGCGGCAGTAATCATCTGACTTTGATCTAATCCGGTATCACTTGGAAGTGAGGCAACACCCCACTCAGCTGCAACTTCAGCACGATCTGCCGCATCCGCTACCAATTTGCCGCCTGGCAGCAACTGCGGCAATAAGCCAGCTTCAACTGCGCCACGATCGCCAGCACGTCTTGGTACCCAAGCGAATTTAGCGCCAGTTTGTTTAGCCAACTCAAGCACTGAACTGAAAAGTCCCGCACTTGCTGCAGCACGTTCACCAACCAAGATGATTGCGTTCTTGCCAGAAATCTTCTCAGCTAAGGCTTTAACTTCGGTTGCTTCGCTACCGGGCTTTGCCAATATCACCGTGGCATTAAGTTTGCGATGTCCATCGATTGCTGCGTGATCTACCGCAATAACTTGCAATTTATTCCGACGAACTGCTTTTCGAAGTCGCAGCTGAACAATTGGTGATTCATTCTCTGGTTCAAATGCCACCAACACCACAACGTCTGCGGTTTCTAGATCTTGGTAAGTGACATTCATTCTGGTACCAGCAATATGGTTTGTCAGAAAATCTGCCTCTTCGGTAGAGGCATAACGATTTCTAAAATCAATATTGTTTGTCCCCAATACCGCACGAGCAAATCTGGAATATGCGTAAGCATCTTCTTGAGGTAGCCGGCCACCAGTAAGAACTCCAGTTCGCTTATTTGCCAGTCCTCCCGCAGCAACTTCAATTGCTTCTGGCCAAGATGCTGCTCGAAGTTCACCGTTTTCTCTAATTAGTGGTGTAGCAATTCGATCAACTGTGGTGTGAGTAAACGCAAACCTACCTTTGTCGCAATTCCATTCTTCATTTACTTCCGAATCATTTGCAGCTAGCCGTCGCATAATCTTGCCGCGTCTAACGTCAGTTCTGGTCGAACAACCAGACGCACAATGCTCACAGATGGTGTTATGCGAAATAAGATCAAATGGTCTTGATCGGAAGCGATAAGTCGCACTTGTTAATGCACCTACTGGGCAGATCTGAATAGTGTTGCCACCAAAATAAGATTCAAACGGACGATCATCTGCCGTACCAACTTGCTGTCGGGCGCCACGCTCTAGTAGTTCTAACGTTGGGTCGCCCGCAATTTCGTCAGCAAATCTGGTGCAGCGAGCACAAGAGACGCAGCGCTCACGATCTAACAAAATCTCTGAATTGATATTTATTGGTTTTTCAAATAGTCGCTTAGTGCCCTCTTCGAATCTTGAATCAGCGCGACCATTAGTCATCGCTTGGTTCTGCAGCGGGCATTCGCCACCCTTATCGCATACTGGGCAATCCAATGGATGATTTAGCAGTAAGAACTCCATCACGCCTTCTTGTGCTTTTGCTGCAACGTCTGAAGACTGCTGAGTTCTAACAATCATTCCGTCAGTAAGCGGAATTGCACAAGATGGTTGTGGCTTAGGCATGCCTTCAATTTCAACCAAGCACATTCGACAAGCAGCAACAGGTTCCAAAGATGGATGATCACAGAAGCGTGGAATCTGCACACCTAGTTGTTCAGCCGCGCGGATAATCAGTGTGCCTTTGGGAACTCGAACTTCTACGCCATCAATGTTGGCAGTAATCAACTCAACTTGATTATTTGTGCTGGAGTTAGCAGTAACGGTCATTTTGCACCTACTAACTTAGTCTCAAATTCCTCGCGGAAATACTTAAGCGCTGCTGGAATTGGCGTTGCTGCCGCATCACCTAAGGCGCAGAAACTTCTACCAGAGATTTGAGCTGAGATATCAACCAACAAATCCAGATCAGAAATCTCGCCTTTGCCTTTTTCCAATCGTTTCAAAATATCAACCATGAAATACGTGCCTTCACGACAAGGCGTGCACTTTCCGCAAGATTCATGTTTGTAGAACTCAATCCAACGCACTACTGCTTGGGTCACACTTCGCGAAGTGTCAAACACCATTGGTGTACCAGTACCAAGCATGGTGCCATGAGCTGCCATGTCTTCATAAGTTAGCGGCACATCAAGATGTTCTGGCGTTAGCAATGGTACTGATGATCCGCCCGGAACAAAGAACTTAACTGGTCGATCACTAACCATGCCGCCGGCATAATCAATTAACTCGCGCATGGTTAT
>JBJOHY010000097.1:0-4331 GCA_046047475.1 Actinomycetota bacterium
CATTAGGTTTGGGCCGAGAACGAGTGCTGTCGGCAACTGGTCGAGAGTATGCGGCTGAACGCTGGAGTGCAGGTGAGTTCTCGGGTAGTGCAATCATGGCAAAAGTTGCCCAAGGAAAATGTATTAGTTGTGGTTATTTCAATCCGCTCGCCGGTTCGCTTGGCTCCGCATTTGGTGCTTGCACCAATGCAGTTTCGCCAGCTGATGGAAAAGTTGTCGCAGCGAATTTTGGCTGTGGTGCACACAGTGAAACTGATTCAGTTGAGGAGCCAGTTGCCACAATTGATTTGGTTTATGACGATACTTATGATCAAGGACTTAGCGCTGGCGACGACGATAACGTCGATGAGCTAGAAAACTAATAATCAAGATTCCAATAATTACGCCGTAAATCAATACGTCTTGGCGCCAACTCACCCAACCAATTAATTGGGCGATCAGGGCAATCACCCATAGCCCAGTAACAATCAAGATAGCGACAAAACCATCAACATCTTGCGGGTCATTACTCATTGTGGCAGTTTAATTAACCACACCTAGAATACGAAGATGAACGCTCGAACTAGACGGCTAATTACGCTAATTGTGCTTGCCGCCCTAATTGTTGCCCCGCTAATTAATGCGTTATTGGTGATTTAAAGCTGCCCGATCACGTAATCAATTGACTTAGTCAGTTGGCTGACATCAGTTGGCTCAACTGCTGGGAACATCGCCACTCTAATTTGATTTCGACCAAGTTTTCGGTATGGCTCAACATCTAAGATGCCATTCGCCCGAAGCGCTTTGGTAATTTGAGTCGCATCAATGGAATCAACGAAATCAATAGTGCCAACTACATTCGATCGTTTTGTTGGATCAGCAACAAATGGCGTAGTTAATTCGTTTGCGTCAGCCCATGAGTAAAGTCGATTTGCCGAATCTTGAGTGCGGGAGGCGCACCAAGCGATGCCACCATTTTCGTTCATCCAATCCAACTGTGCTGCCATCATCACAATAGTTGCAACTGCTGGTGTGTTATAGGTTTGATTAAGTCGAGAGTTTTCTAGCGCAATTGCCAAATCTAAGAACGCTGGGGTCCAGCGATTACTGCTTGAGATTTTCTCAATTCGAGCAATAGCTGCTGGCGACATGATTGCCAACCACAAGCCACCATCTGAACCAAAAGACTTTTGTGGTGCAAAGTAATAAACATCAAATTCAGTTGGATTTACTGCTAAGCCACCAGCTGCACTAGTTGCATCAACTACGACCAGTCCCGAATCGGTTGGGCGTTTGATTTCGATCGCAACTCCAGTTGAGGTTTCATTGTGTGGCGTGCAGTAAGTGTCGATTCCAGCAGCCGGAGAAAATGTTGGTGCATCACCAGGATCAGCTTTGATTATCTTTGGCTCGCTTAAATGCGGCGCAGCCTTTGCTCCCGATGCGAATTTGGCACCAAACTCACCAAAAGATAAAAATTGTGCTTTGTCTTCAATTAACTGAAACGTTGCTGCGTCCCAGAATGCAGTTGAACCACCATTGCCGAGCACCACTTCATAACCTGTTGGCAAGTTATAGAGATTTGCCAGTCCCTCTCGCACTCGACCTACTTGTGCTTTCACTGCATTTTGTCGGTGTGAGGTTCCCAAAATTGTTTTGCTGGCAGCTTGCAGTGCCGCGATCTGTTCGGCTCGCACTTTGCTAGGTCCCGCACCAAACCGACCATCGGCTGGTAGTAATTCGGCTGGGATTTTGATCTCGCTGCTCATTTATCTCCTTGACTCAGGGGGCAAACCTACCTGCAATCAGGCGATATCACCTGGTTGATAGCAGAATGCTCCCGTGACTGACGCAAATTGGCTAAATGACCTGCGGGTTAGCTATGAAGCTGCTGGATTGGATACCGATCAACTTCAGCCGACGCCGTATGTGCAGTTCCAAGCCTGGCTTAACGATGCGATTTCAGCAGAGCTACCAGAACCCAATGCAATGTTGGTTGCGACTGCGACAACTGCTGCCACACCAAGCACGCGCACGGTGCTTTGTAAATTGGTTGATGAGCGCGGCTTCATTTTTTTCACCAATACCCGAAGTCAGAAAGCGCAAGAGTTAGCTGCTAATCCGCAGATTGCTGCCACTTTTTTGTGGTTGCCGCTGCATCGACAAGTTCATTTAGTAGGTGATGTTGAAGCCGTCTCGGAGGCTGAAGCTGCGGCATATTTCGCTACTAGAGCTCGGTCTTCGCAGCTTGGTGCTTGGGCAAGTGAACAATCAGCTCGACTTAACTCACGAGCCGAACTTGAGCAGAAGTTTCTTGAGTTAGAGCAGCAATTTGCCGATCAAGCGCAGATCCCAATGCCGCCGTTTTGGGGCGGCTATTTGATTCGACCAAAGTATGTTGAGTTTTGGCAGGGGCAGCGCTCTCGGCTGCATGACCGGTTCCGGTATGAGTTAGCCGATCCAGGGTTTTATGGCAGGTCAGTTCTAAATCGCGCAGATGCATGGCGGTTATCGCGATTAGCCCCGTAGGCTTAGGCTGCTACGAAAGGTAACCCTGGATGATCGTCACCATCACACCAAATCCGTCACTGGATTACACGTATGAGTTGCCCGCTGGTGAATTCTCCCTTGGCGGTGTGATTCGACCGCTAGCAACTAGATGTGATGCTGGTGGCAAAGGTGTGAACGTAGCGCGTGCTCTTTCACTAAATGGTTTTCGTTCCAGAGCGGTATTAACGCTTGGCCAAACTGAAGGCCAGCACATTTTGGACTTATTAATGTTGGAAGATCTAGACACCAGGCCATTGCTAGTTAAGGGCGCTTCCCGAGTTAATGTCACATTAGTTGATGTGGCGGGAAATACCACCAAGATAAATTCACTTGGCTCACCTATTTCACCGGGCGAATGCCGCGGATTGGTGGCACTTGCAATTACCGCAACTGATGAAATTGATTGGCTGGTTACTTGCGGCTCGCTCCCGCCAACAGTTGATAAAGGTTTTCACGCGATGGCCGTTGAAGGTGGCAAATCAATCGGTGCTCGAACTGCAGTTGACTGCACTGGTGAACCACTGTTATTGGCTTGCAAAGCGGGTGTTGATCTAATCAAGCCAAACGTGCACGAACTTAGAGACATTGTTAAACGCGATCTCAAAACGCTCGGTGAAATTATTGATGCAGCTAAAGAGGTAATTGGAATTGGATGCAAATCAGTAATTGTTTCAATGGGATCGCAAGGTGCGGTTTATGTTTCGGCAACAGATGTGCTTTATGCCACGGCACCAAAAGTGAAACCGCGAAGCACTTCCGGTGCCGGTGATTCATCACTTGCGGGATTCTTGTCAAAACTAGATCAAGGATTAGAAGCTGCATTATTAGAGTCAATGGCTTGGGGTGCAGCAGCAGTTGGCTTGCCTGGCTCCCAGATGCCAGTTGAATCTGATATTGCGCCGTTGCGCGGAATTAGTAAAGTGACGAGAGATCCAGATTTATCGACCGTAATTATTGGTGATTAGTTCTTTTTGATTTTTTCATAGTCGGCAAGTGCCCGAACTCGCTCAACTGCATGATCAACAATTGCCTCAGGGTAGCCGTGCTGATAGCCATCTATTGCTTTCCATGGCTCATGCGCCAACTCACCTGGTAAATGTGACAACTCTGGAATATATCGACGGATGTAGTCGCCGTTTGGATCAAACTTTAAACCTTGGGTGATTGGATTAAACACTCGATAAAACGGTGAGGCATCAGTGCCACTTCCCGCAGTCCATTGCCAGCCATGCTGATTTGAAGCGATATCACCATCCGCAAGCCACTGCATAAACCAATCCGCACCTCGTCGCCAATCGATATGAAGATCTTTAACTAGAAAACTTGCCACCACCATGCGAACTCGGTTATGCATCCAACCTTCAGCAAGTAATTGGCGCATACCCGCGTCAACAAATGGAAAACCGGTTTTGCCATAACACCATGCAGTGAAGTTTTCATCAGCAACTTTGCCAGTTTCCCATGGCATTAAGTCGTATTGCTTGTTTAAGTTCTCCGAAATTGTGTGTGGATTATGGTGAAGCACATCAGCATAAAATTCCCGCCAACAGATTTCTTTTTGATACACCTCATCTTTTGCGGTCAAGTCAGCAAGAATTGTTCGAGGATGGATCTCACCAAATCGAAGTGGCACACTCATTTTGGATGTGCCAGTTACCAGATCAGCGCGATTTCTATCTTCAGCGTAATTTGCCAATGTGGTTGATCTGAAGGTTTCCCACCGAGCAAGCGCTGCTGCTTCGCCAGCAGCTGGCAAAGTTAATTCACCAATATCTGGTTCTGTTGGTCGACCTTCACAAGGT
>JBJOHY010000098.1:0-13391 GCA_046047475.1 Actinomycetota bacterium
AGACCACAATCAATGCCGGCTTAGCATTGCCAAGCGCTTGTTCAAAACCAACCATGATCGCTGCTGTCTGACTTGCATGCGTGCCCGATCCAACACCTAAATTTAGGTCGGGGGTTGGCAAATTCAATAAGCGAAAGAACGAATCACTCAACGCATCGTCGTAATGCTGGCCAGTATGGATCAACTTCTGTGGCACACCCAGCTTGGCTAGCGCTGCAATTACTGGCGCGGCTTTAGGGAAATTTGGGCGAGCACCAGTAACGTGGACGACATCGCCACTTTGAATTACTGCCTGCTGCATCCCTGGACTCTCCTAAGCGTGAGAAAATTCGCTGTAGCCGTGAGTATTCCACCATGGCATTGGAAAGTAGGACAGCGTTGCGCTACTTAACTGGGTTGAGAGCCCTGCCATGGGCAATCAGCACCGTATTCCTACGGCTGCTGCAATCCCCCTGGGCAACTCTAGAAGCCCTACTTCGCAAGCTGGGGATAAATCTCCGCATAACCAGAAATCCAGCAAGATCAGGGGACTTCCCACCACCAATTGACCGGACTTGGCCAATTCAGCAGATCACCACTGCACCTAACTCGGTACTCCACTTTGTCACGAATTGCCTGCCATATACCCAAGCTGGATACACGATTCGAACTCATAATATTTTGGCCGCACAACTTGCAGCTGGCATCAAAGCTACAGCAGTTACCCGATATGGCTATCCGATTAATCAAGGAAAGTTTTTCACTGGTGAAAAAACTGAACTTCCGGCTTTTAATTCATCAACCAAAATAACTTATCATCACTTAATTCCAACGTCTATTGCATCAAAGTCTGAACTAAATGTGGCAGCAGATAAAGCGATTGAATTAAGTTCTAAACTCAAGCCAGCAGTTATTCATGGTGCAACTGACTTTATCAACGGTGAAGTTGCTGCTGCTGTTGCCGACTGTCTAAACGTGCCGATGGCGTATGAAGTCCGAGGCTTCCTCGAACAATCTTGGCTTACTAAATCTTCGCAAAACAGTATTGATTCTCCGTTTTATCAAGCGTTTTTGTTAAGAGAAACCCAAGTGATGCGACGCGCTGATGTCATCACCACGCTCAGTGAAACTATGAAAACTGAAATAATAAATCGGGGAATTGCGAAAGAAAAAATCTTTATTACCCCAAATGCCGTAGCAGATTCCTTACTTGCAGAAACTAAATCTGCCCAAACTGCAAGATCAGAGTTAGGACTTGAAGAGATTCAAACATTTGGTATTGCGACAACGCTTTATCCATTTGAAAATGTTTCGCTGTTAATCAAAGTGCTAGATGAACTTTTCCAAAGCGGACATACTGCACAGTTATTGATAGTTGGTGATGGACAAGAATTAGCATCACTGCAACAACAAGCCGCAGCAAGTCCTAACTCGAAGTACATTAAGTTAGTTGGTCGAAAACCATTTGACCAAACCATCACGTATTACCAAGCCATGGATGTCTTTGTTGTCCCCAGAACAAATTCGCTGGTAACCCAATTAGTTACTCCACTTAAACCAGTTGAAGCAATGGCATTAAATCGCCCGGTCATCGCAAGCAATCTTCCGGCTTTGGCTGAATTGATTACCCCTGAGCAAACTGGCTTGCTGGTCGAACCAGATTCCCTCACCTCGCTGACCGAAGCGGTAGGGCGGCTTCTGTACGATTCAGACCAACGCCACCAGCTAGCTAGTACCGCTAAAGAATGGGTAGCCGGCAGCCGGACTTGGTCTAAGGTGGCTCAGCAATACCAAGAGATTTACCAACAGCTAGGCAAGCGCTAAGCGCTCGCGCGGAGGATAAATGGCAACAGATTTAGTGGTAATTGGACTTGGCTATGTTGGTTTGCCACTAGCGCAAGAGGCTGTTCGTGCCGGGTTAACCGTTGCTGGCTATGACGTGTCTGACCGAGTTATTTCTGGGCTAAATTCTGGCAAATCTCACGTTGATGATTTATCTGACGACGATATTGCGCAGATGATTAAGGGTGGGTTTAGCGCAACTAAAGATGATCAGGTTTTGGCAAGTGCAAAAGCCATTGTAATTTGTGTGCCAACACCACTATCTGCAGATGGCGGTCCAGATCTTTCAGCAATACTTGGTGCAACTAAAGCAATTGCAAAGAATTTAACTAAAGGTCAGTTAATCGTTTTGGAATCCACTACTTATCCTGGCACTACTGAGGATGTTGTGAAACCAATTCTTGAATCTACTGGCTTAGTTGCCGGGGTTGACTTCCACTTAGCATTTTCGCCAGAGCGGATTGATCCAGGTAATAAAAAATATGGCATGAAAAACACTCCTAAAGTTGTTGGTGGTATTAATTCGGCCAGCACAGATCAAGCGGTTGCGCTTTATGGCAAATTTGTCGATACCGTCGTGCGAGCCAAAGGCGCTAAAGAAGCAGAAATGGCAAAACTATTAGAGAACACCTATCGACATATAAATATTGCATTAGTCAATGAAATGGCGATGTTCTGTAATGAACTAAACATTGATTTATGGGATGTGATTCGATGTGCCTCAACTAAACCATTTGGTTTTCAACCGTTTTATCCCGGCCCAGGCGTTGGTGGGCATTGCATTCCGATTGATCCAAACTACTTGTCATACCAAGTCAAAACTAATTTGGGCTACCCCTTTAAGTTTGTGGAGTTAGCACAGGAAATTAACGCTGGCATGCCCAACTATGTAATCCGTCGAATTCAAGATCAACTAAATACCGTAGGCAAAGCCATTAAGGGTTCTACTGTGTTATTGCTTGGTGTTACCTATAAGCCAGATATTGCAGATCAGCGAGAATCCCCCGCAATTCCAATTGGTCTTGGCCTAATCGAAAAAGGCGCAACGGTTCTATTCCACGATCCACTTGTTGAAACTTGGGATCTAGAAGGCGAAGAGCTGAGCCGAGTTCCAGATTTGAAAGCGGCATTGGCAAGTGCGGATATCACCGTAATGCTGCAAGATCATGCCAGCTACAACGCAACCGAATTAATTGATAATGCGAACTTGCTATTTGATACTCGTGGCAAGTTAGACCATCCAGAGGTGGAGCGATTGTGAGTCAAACTCACGAGCTGAAGCCGGTCGGCCAAAAGCTAGGACTTATTTCCTACATCAAAGATCTTTGGCAGCGTCGGTTCTTCATGATGTCATTTGCTCGTGCTCGCGTTGAAGGACAAAACTCAAACGCAGCACTAGGACAATTTTGGCTGTTGCTTACCCCGCTGCTTACCGCTGCGGTTTATTACCTGTTATTTGGTGTGATACTTGGCGTATCTCGCGGGATTGAGAACTTCATCGCATTCTTGATCATTGGCGTGATGATGTTCCGGCTTACCTCAACTAGTGCCAATGCTGGCGCAAATGCCATCATCTCAAACAAAGGTTTGATTCGATCACTTCATTTCCCCAGAGCATTGCTCCCAATTGCAGCTTCACTGCAACAATTTCTGCAGTTCTTGCCCTCCATTTTGGTTATCTTGGTCGCGGTTGTGGCAACTGGTGAGCCAATTAGATGGACCTGGCTGCTGCTGATACCAATATTGCTCATTCAATTTATTTTCAATACCGGATTGGCGCTGTTGTTAGCCAGGGTAATTAATCGGGCGCGAGACTTAGCAAAGTTAAGTCCGTTTTTGATCCGAATGTGGGGATACTTAAGTGGAATTTTCTTCAGCATTGAAATCTCAAAGGAACGATTTCCAGCGCCAATCGAACCGTTTTTAAGTTATAACCCAGCGCATATCTTTATGCAGCTTACTCGAAGTGCATTCATTGAATCGATTGATTCTTCAGCTAGAGATTGGTACTGGGGAATTGGTTGGGCGGTATTCGTTTTCATCATTGGCTTCTTCGTGTTCTTTAAAGGTGAAGGCAAATATGGCCGAGACTGATAATCGAACCGTAGTAGTAAATGACCTTCACGTTTATTATCGAATTCGAACTAAAGTTAAGAGCAAGCAAATTGCAGCAAAGCGCACCGTAATTGATAAGGCGCTACGGCGAACTCGAAAAATTGCAGTAAAAGAAGTGCATGCGCTGAAAGGTGTTAGTTTTACTACCACCCAAGGTGAGGCTGTTGCAATTATCGGACGCAATGGTGCCGGCAAAAGCACGCTGCTGCGAGCAATTTCAGGTTTGATTCCGATTCGATCAGGTGAAATTCTGACTTCATCTCAGCCGTCGCTGCTGGGTGTGAATGCTGCCTTAATGAATCACTTATCTGGCCGACGGAATATTGAATTAGGCGGCCTGGCCCTCGGCATGACTCCAGCTGAAGTAGCAGCGAATATGGATGCCATCATTGAATTCTCTGGTTTAGGTGAATTTATTGATTTGCCACTGAGCACTTATTCGTCTGGCATGGGAGCAAGATTGCGATTTGCAATTGCCTCCTCAGTGCCACAAGAGATCCTGATGATTGATGAAGCCCTTGCAACTGGCGATGTTAACTTCAAGAAACGCTCCCAAGAGCGAATTGCGGAACTTAAATCAAAAGCCGGCACTGTGTTTTTAGTAAGCCACTCTCACTCAGTGATTAGAGAGACCTGCACTAGAGCGATCTGGCTTGATAAGGGAACCATGGTGGCGGATGGTCCGATGGAAGAAGTACTGAGCGCCTACGAAAAGGCGACCACCTAACTATGCGAATTTTGGTGGTAACTGTGGTGCATCATCCACAAGACGCCAGAATCTATTTTCGCCAGATGGCAGCGTTATTAGCTCATGGTCACCAAGTTTCTTACGCAGCAGCATTTGAATCGTTTCCGGGGTTGGACTTAGATCCAAGGATTGAAACTATTACGTTACCAAGAGCGATTGGTAAACGACGGTTAAGCGCACTGCTGGCAGTGCGGAAGCTGCTTAAGCAGCGATCAATTGATTTTGATCTAGTGTTATTGCACGATCCAGAATTACTTCTAGTTGCTAGCGCAAGTAAATCGCCAGTTGTTTGGGATGTGCATGAAGATACTGCGGCAGCAATCAAAACCAAATCGTGGATACCTAGTATTTTGAAGTCGCCGCTACGAGGAATCATCGCCAAACTAGAAGCTTGGGCGGAGAAGAAATTTCACCTGATTTTAGCTGAGACCGGATATCAAACTCGATTTAGGCAATCACACCCAGTTATTCCTAACACCACCACAATTGCGGAATATCAATCAGTTGCGCCAAAAAACACCGTGGTCTATCTAGGCAGTGTTACTAAACTGCGAGGCGGTCTAGAGCTATTGGAATTGGCCGCAAAGTTAGCACCGCACCAAATCCGGGTCGAAATTATCGGTAGCTGTCCAGAACCGGATTTAGTTGCGAAAATCAATAAGGCTGTTACCGCAGGGCAAGTAATCTGGCATGGCTTTGTGCCAAATGAAACTGCTCGCACTCTGCTTCCAGGTCAGCTTGCTGGTTTATCACTGCTTCATGATCACCCTAATTATCAAGTAAGCCAGCCAACTAAAATTTATGAATACCTAGCCGCCGCAATTCCGGTAATTACAACTCCCTTAATCCACGCCACAAATTTAGTTAATACTGCCAGTGCTGGATATGTGGTTGAATTTAATAATCTTGATCAAGTTGCGCAGACCATAATCAAACTCAAAGCAGATTCGGCTACCTGGCAGCGATTAGGTCAAAGCGGGTACCGTTATGTCTTAACTCACCACAATTGGGAAGTAGATAAAGAAAAATTTATCCGCGCGCTCGAAGATTTCGCGGCGAAGTAAGAAAGCCAGTCCCCCAACTTAAATGCATGGTAAGCAATACAAACGGTTGAATAAGCAGCGTGATAAAGTGCCGTTTATTAAATATCACTACTGAGCCAATCAAGATTAAACTCAAGTAGCCAATAATTGGTAGCGCAAATAGCCAACTGAATTCAAATCCACTAGCAGTTGCGCCAATCAGCGAAAAAAGCGAGATCAAAAGCGCAGTTACGGTAAATGGTGGCGCTAGATAACGAAGTGATTTAGTTTCTGGATAGGTCCGAGCCACCTCACGTCGCCACCTGCCATATTCAAAATACTGTTTTGCTAACTTTGCAAAAGTTGAACGTGGTCGATAAGTGACCTCTAGTCTTGGATCAAACCAAACTTTGCCACCAGTTTTTCGGATGCGATAGTTCATCTCCCAATCTTGAGCTCTAATAAACGTTTCATCGTAACCGCCAACTCGATTGAGCGCACTGCGTTGAAAAACTCCGAGATAGACGGTTCTGGTTTCACCGGCGCCACCACCAGTGTGAAATCTTGCCGGCCCAACTCCGAGTGCGCTGCGCATAGCGGCGGCGACTGCAATTTCAAATTTAGTTACGCCAGTAGCCGCCATCACGCCACCGACCACATCAGCACCAGTTGTTGCGAGCACCTCAATTGCAGTTTGAATGTAATTTGGCGTTAACACTGAATGACCATCGACTCGAACCACAATTTCATAGCGCGCTGCGGCAATTGCAAGATTAAGTGCGCTAGCCGTTTTTCCGGTTGGATTGGCAACTAATTGGACTCGGGAATCTTCAGCTGCCAACGCTTCGGCAATCGCAGCGGTATCGTCAGTTGACGGCCCAATGGCCAGAATTAACTCTAAGGGGCCAGTCACCTGCTGCCTTAAGATTTGGGTAACCGCTTCCCGCAGGTGCTTTGCTTCATTTAGCACCGGCATGACCACGCTTACTCCAGCATCTGACCTGGCATTCATGGAATGAAACCTTAGCGGTGAGAGAATGAGCGCTGGCCTAAGAAGGGTAAAAGTGTCGGCAGATCAAGAGCTTGTGCTTCACATCGGGACGATGAAGTCCGGCACTACCTATCTCCAGCATGGGCTGATTAGCCAACTTGAAAATTTGACTGCAGCTAATTGGTTATATCCAATGAAATTTGCTCCACCTCGAGGTGCCATAAATCATGAACGTGCGATTTATGGACTGGTTGGCGATGAGATTCCATGGGTAGATCGAAAATTACAAATCAAGATGCAGCCGCAATGGCAGAAACTTCTTGATGAAATTAACGATAGTTCCGCAAATGTCCTACTTTCCGCCGAAGCACTTGCTGCTATGTTGGAACCTGGGATTGAAAAATTACTGGCCGCACTGCCAAAGCAAAAACTAAAGGTGGTGTTGACCGCACGAGATCTTGCTCGAGTCATGCCATCCTCATGGCAGCAAAGCGTTCGTAATGGCCGGCCATATGGTTACGACGAGTACTTTGAAAGAATCAAGAACGCAGCACAACTTCCTGTTGCCGAAATGGTTGGCAGTAATTTCTGGCGTAGTTATCGACTCAATGAAGTTGTGGCTCGTTGGCAAAAATTTGTTCCACTTGCTGATATTTCGATCATTACAGTGCCTGCCAAAAATAGTTCAGATTCGCTATGGGCGAGATACATCAAAGCGATTGGCCTACCACTTGACACCAATCAACCAAAATTTAATGATAAACAAGCTCACACTTCAATTACCTGGGCAGAAGCGGAAGTATTAGTTGAGCTCAATCAACAATGGCTGACCAAGGGCAGGTCAACTCAACAGCGAAATCAACTTCGTCGACGGATCGTGCAAGAAGGTTTTCAGCAGCGCTCTGATCGAGGTGCGCCAATTGGGTTAACCGCACCTTGGCTCGACTTAGCCCGCGAGTGGTCAGATGATGACATTAGCAAACTACTTTCCCTAGGCGTAAAGATTCACGGTGATATTGCCGATCTGCGAGTAGCAGACACGCTTGCTGCTGCCCTGCCGTGCAGCAGTGAAGAAATCGAACAAGCTCGGGCAGTTGCCGCTCGATTCAATGATCGCCTCAAACTGCAAGCCATTGCAAAGTTATTTGGCATCTCTGGCAAACGATCCTGAGGTAGATTAAGCCCAACATAGTGGCTAGGAAATAATGAATCAGTCGGGAATGCCAGTAGCAGTTGTGGGCTGCGGCTATTTAGGTGCAGTGCTTTCGGCAGTGCTGGTAGAGCAAGGAAATCAAGTAATTGGACTTGATATCGACCAAGTAAAGGTGTCGCAATTAAATTCTGGCACCCCACCTTTTTATGAACCAGAATTTGAGGATGTGTTACAGAAATCACTTGCCACCGGTAATTTAAAATTCTCAACTAATCCAGAAAATATTTCTGGCGCCGAATTGATTTTCATCTGCGTTGGTACACCGCAAGATCAGAATTCGGCAGCAGCAGATTTATCTCAGTTGTGGAGTGCGATTGATGCCATCTCGCCGCACCTAGCTGCGGATGCAGTAGTCGTTGGCAGATCAACTGTTCCAGTTGGCACGGCAGCAAAATTGGAGCAACGGCTAAATCAAAAAACTGGCCGTAATTATCAAATTGCGTGGAACCCAGAATTCTTGCGCGAAGGTCACGCAATTAGTGATACAAGAAATCCAGATCGGATTGTGATTGGAACGAGTAGTCCAGCGGCAGAAGCAAAACTTAGAGAAATCTACGCACCGCAGTTAGATCGGCAAATTCCGTTTCTAGTAATTGATATTCCAACAGCAGAATTGGTAAAAGTATCGGCGAATGCATTTTTAGCAACTAAGATTTCATTTATTAATGCGGTTTCTGAAGTTGCCGAAATTGCTGGTGCTGACATCGTTGCACTGGCAGAAGCGATCGGGTTGGATCCTAGAATTGGGAACAAGTTCTTAGCTGCTGGAATTGGCTTTGGTGGCGGTTGTTTACCGAAAGACATACGTGGCTTTATTAGTAGCAGTCAAGCTATTGGTGCTGGCCAAGCAGTTGAGTTTCTAGTTGAAGTTGATCGAATTAACCTAAGACAGCGCAGCCGCGTTATCGACTTGGCCAAAAGCGAACTCGGCGATCTGACTGGGAAGCGAGTTGTGGTGCTTGGGGCAGCATTTAAACCAAACAGTGACGATGTCCGCGATTCCCCCGCGCTAGATGTCGCAAATGGGCTAGCAGGGATTGGTGCGCAGGTAGTGGTGCATGATCCGAAAGCCATTGAAAATGCTCGAATTCGCTATCCGGAACTGCAGTACCAAAGCGACCTAGCAGAGATTTTTAAGGATGCTGATTTAGTATTACACCTAACCGAATGGCAGCAGTACCGAGAGTTGGACCCGGTTTCGTTGCACGCAAAGGTAAGAAATCCAGTGATTATTGATGGCAGAAATGTGCTGGATTTTGCGAAATGGCGAGCTGCCGGGTGGCAGATCACCGGAATGGGTAAACGAGCTTAATGACGAACAAATTAGTCAGCACTGATCAGGTGCTGGATGCACTCGAGGCTGAAGCAATTGGAATTCTTCGAGAAACTGCGGGTGCATTTAAGAATCCAGTGTTGATGTATTCAATCGGAAAAGACTCCAGCGTATTGTTAGAGTTAGCTCGAAAAGCATTTGCCCCAGCGCCAATTCCATTCACTTTTTTGCATATTGATACCACGTTTAAGTTCCGTGAAATGATTGAGTTTCGTGATGCTCGAGCCAGAGAGTTCGGCCTTAATTTGATTGTACACACCAATCCTGAGGGTGCTAACGGTGAAGTTACTGCCTGGACGCATGGCGCACAGGAATACACCCGAATCATGAAGACAGTTGCGCTTCGCCAAGCACTTGATGCCGGTGGCTATGACGCTGCGATTGGCGGTGCACGCCGCGATGAAGAGCGATCTCGTTCTAAAGAGCGAGTTTTTAGCTTGCGTGAAGCTGGACATCGTTGGGAGCCACGAAATCAACGACCAGAAATGTGGCGAACTCGAAACACTGCGTTAAGCGACGGACAAACCATGCGAGTGTTCCCACTTAGCAATTGGACTGAAATTGATGTTTGGCGTTATATCAAGCGAGAGAACATTGAAATTGTCCCGCTTTACTATGCGAAACCCCGCCGAAGCGTGATCCGAGATAATCAAATAATCGTGCTTGATGATGATCGAATGCCGCTGCTCGAAGGTGAAGTGCCGCAAGATCGACTAGTTCGATTCCGCTCACTAGGTTGTTATCCAGTAACTGCTGCCATTGAATCTACCGCAACCACGATGGATGAATTAGTTGCCGAGATGGAAGCTACCAAAATAAGTGAACGCGCCGGGCGACTAATTGACGGTGATCGCGAAGCTTCGATGGAAGCTAAGAAGACTGAGGGGTATTTCTAGTGTCTACCGTGACCCCACTGCTTCGAGTTGTAACTTGCGGCTCCGTTGATGATGGCAAGAGCACTTTGATTGGTCGATTACTAGTTGAAACTGATTCAGTTCCACTAGATGAAGTTGATCGGGCTCGCACTTATCGCCGAGCCGGCTCGATCATTCCAATTGGTGAAGTGGATTATTCTCTTTTAACTGATGGCCTTGAAGCAGAACGAGAGCAAGGTATCACCATTGATGTGGCGTACCGCCATTTACTGCTGCCCTCTGGGCGCCGCGTAATTTTGGCGGATGGGCCTGGGCATGAGCAGTACACCAGAAATATGGCCGTAGCTGCTTCTGATGCGGATGTGGCGTTGCTATTAGTTGATGCCACTAAAGGTGTTCGAGATCAGACCATGCGCCATCTAACTGTCTGTGCGCTGATGGGTGTTGGCACAGTTATTGCGGTAGTTAATAAATTAGATGCGATGGACTTTGACCAAAAGGTTGCTGCAGAGATCTCTGAGAAACTAACTGCTGCTGCAAATCGATTGGGTGTTAAGAATCTAATGATGATTCCAGTTAGTGCATTACTTGGCGATAATGTAATTACTGAAAGCAAAAACACAAATTGGTACAAAGGTCCTACCGTTTTGGGAGCGCTGCAGCAATGGGAACCAGGTAAATCATTAGCTGAGGCATCCCTTCGATTACCAGTGCAGACTATTTTGCGCGCTGATGATTGGCGTGGTTATGGTGGAACGCTGGCGAGTGGAACTTTAAAACTGAATGACAGTTTTGTCGTAGCGCAAACTGGTAAGGCCGCCAGAGTTGCTCAGCTCTATGTAAACGGCAAACCAGCAACCGAAGCATTGCCTGGTGATGCAGTAGCTATCAAGCCTGACGTAGAAGTGGATATTTCTCGCGGTGATGTGATTTCTAATCCAACCCAAGATCTGCAACCAGCAGATAGATTTTCGGCTGATTTAGTCTGGATCGGCGAGGAACCACTAGCCCATGGTCGCTCTTACTCTCTTATTTGTGGTCCAGCATCAGTTAATGCAACCGTAACTACGATTCGTCATAAGTTAGATGTGAATACTGGCCATGAAGATGCTGCCAGAGTTCTCAACCTAAACGAAATTGGTCGAGTAACTATTGCTACCGAGAAGCCAATCCCGCTGGATCTATATTCCGAAGCTCGCGATACTGGCGGATTTTTATTGGTTGATCGAGTAACTAAGCACACTGTTGCAGCTGGCATGGTGCACCATGTACTGCGTCGATCCTTCAATGTGGTTCCGCACGAATTTGAAATCAATAAAGAATCCCGCGGTCGACTGAAGGCACAGACGCCTCGAGTGATCTGGCTTACTGGATTGCCTGGGTCAGGAAAATCAACCCTGGCCAATGAAGTTGAGCGCCGTCTCTATGCCGCAGGTGTTCACACTTATCTACTTGATGGCGATAACGTGCGAACGGGTCTTAATAAAGATCTCGGCTTTACCGCAACAGATCGAGCAGAGAACGTCCGACGTGTTGGTGAAGTTGCAAAACTGATGATTGATGCTGGCTTGATTGTGTTGGTATCGCTGGTTTCACCATTCAGAAGTGACCGAGATGCAGTAAAGGATTTATTCCCAGTGGGAGAATTCGTTGAAGTGTTTGTCGATACCCCAGTTGAGATCTGTGCGCAGCGTGATCCAAAGGGTTTGTATGCCAAAGCACAAGCTGGTTCGTTGCCAAACATGACTGGTATGGGACAAAATTACGAAGCACCACTCAATCCAGATCTGGTAATTGATGGCACAGCAGATCTAGCTGAGAGCGCAGCCAGAGTTGTTTCAAAAATTATGGGTTAAGTTGTTGTTTCAGCTTTTGTTGTAACTCGTCATTTTTTGCCATTACCAAATCCTTTAGATCAGCGCGATAAGAATCTAGTTGTTGCTGCAACTCTGCATTTGTTGTTGCCAAAATTCGTAGTGCAAGTAGCGCAGCGTTCTTGGCACCATTTATTGCTACCGTGGCAACTGGTACACCAGCTGGCATCTGTACCACACTTAACAATGAATCCAGACCATCTAACTGAGTTAAGGCGACCGGCACTCCAATTACCGGAAGTGAGGTAGCTGAAGCAATCATGCCTGGTAAATGAGCCGCACCACCCGCGCCAGCAATAATTACCTGATAGCCATTGCTGCTTGCCGATTTCGCAAACTCCAACATTTCTTCAGGTGTCCGATGTGCAGAAACAACTGCGACCTCTGCCGTAATGCCAAAACTCTTGAGCGTTTCAGCGGCTGG
Source organism: Actinomycetota bacterium (assembly GCA_046047475.1). Taxonomy (GTDB): domain Bacteria; phylum Actinomycetota; class Actinomycetes; order S36-B12; family UBA5976; genus AcAMD-5. The sequence continues at coordinate 12,417 of JBJOHY010000098.1, forward strand.
CTCCATAGTGGGCCAATCTGAATCCGAGCCCATAACGATTGCCACTTTAGCTTCGGTCATCGGTCATCCCATCCGCGTTATTCGTCAATCTTACCTGCTAGAAAATCAGTAGCATGAGCGATCCGTTCGCGAAGGTTGGCGAGATCATTTCCAACCAAATTGATATGACCAACTTTTCGGTTTGGTTTTACCGTCTTGCCGTAGAAGTGAATCTTTAATTCTGGATCGCGGGCTAAGCAATGCAATAAGCCCCGATGTAAATCTTGATGAACACCACCTAAAACATTGCCCATCACTACCTGGTTAGCAGTCATAGTGGGTGAGCCAAGTGGTAAGTCCAAGACTGCTCGAAGGTGATTTTCAAACTGCGAAGTGACTGCACCATCTTGCGTCCAGTGGCCCGAGTTATGCGGCCGCATAGCTAATTCATTAACCAGCAGCGGTCCGCTGCCGGTATCAAACAACTCCACCGCAAGAACCCCAACCACATCGAGCTCAGCTGCTATTTTCAGCGCTAGTGCTTGCGCCTCAGCAGCTCGATCGGGGTGCAAGTCCGGTGCAGGTGCTAACACTTGAACACAAATTCCATCTTCTTGAACCGTTTCAACAATTGGATACGCAACTGCTTGATTATGAGGCGATCTCACAACTAGTGCCGATAACTCACGCTCGAACCTGATCATCTCTTCTAATAGAACTGGAAAATAGCAATCAGCAAGCTCTGTTTCATTCTTAATCTGCCACACCCCCCGACCGTCGTATCCTCCAGTTGGTGATTTTGCAATTATTGGAAAACCGATGCGCTGCCCAAATTCAGTTGCTTCGGTTAAATTTTCGGCATAACGCCAATTTGGCATTAGAGCTGAAATTTCAGCTAATCGTTTTCGCATCAATGACTTATCAGCCGCATATAAGTTGGCCGCAGCTTTGGGATAAACCGTTATCCCACGCTCAGTTAGATAATCCAGCGTGGCC
>JBJOHY010000099.1:0-7744 GCA_046047475.1 Actinomycetota bacterium
AACCCTCACCCACCACGACCGCGACTGCGTTCCACGTATCAATCAATACTTCGGTAATAAAATCTTTCGGTGATTGCTGCATTCGTCGCAAATTAAACTCAAGCACTTCAACCCGGTCCGCACCATATTGAATCAATAATTCTTTTCGCTCTTCTAGACTGCAAAGCAACTCGACTTCCGCTTTTTGCAATACCGAGCTTGGGTGTGGATCAAAACTAATAACGACAACTTTGGCATCTAACTCAGCTGCTAAGTCAGCTGCGGTAGTTAGTAGTGCTTGATGTCCTAAATGAACGCCGTCTAAAACTCCCAAAACCACTACTGATCTAGGCATCCTGTAACTCCGACGGTGAGATAAATACATTAACCGGTTGAAATCTTCCGGCTGAAACGTTTCCGATGGCAACTAGTTCGCCACTCGAATCTAGTAGAGCTAAGTTTTGCTGATCAGCTGACAGAATTGCAATTTCTCTACCATGAGCCAAATCAGCTACATGGGTGGAATCAACTTCACGACAGGTTAACACGCGCCGTGCAGCTTCACCTAAGCTCAATATTTTGGATTTCTCAGTCAGCTCGGGTAATGAGATGGCATCCTCCAAATTAAACTTACCAGCGGTCACTCTTCGCAACGAAAGCACTGAGCCACCAACGCCCAACTCACTGCCGAGATCCCGGGCCAAAGCTCTAACGTAAGTGCCGCTACTGCAATTGACTGAAACTTCAATATCAGTCACGGTATTTCCTTGAAAATTTTCTTGCTTCAGTGACAACAACGTAAAACTATGAACTGTTACCGGTCGCGCTGGCAAAATCAAATCGACGCCAGATCTGACTAAGTCATGTGCCCTGGTGCCATTTACTTTTATTGCGCTCACGCTGCTAGGTCGCTGCATGATCGGTCCGGTGAATTTTGGAATTGCTGACTGAATTTGATCTTGGTTTAGTTTATTGGGAGATATCGAGAGGACTTCGCCAGCGGCATCATCCGATTTCGTAGCCACTCCTAATCGAATGGTGGCCTGATAAGACTTGTCATCACCAACAAAATACTGCATTAACCGCGTACCGCGATTTATTCCTAGCACCAGCACGCCGCTAGCCTCTGGATCTAACGTACCTGCATGTCCTACTTTTTTGGTTTGCAAGATCTTTCGCACTTTTGAAACTACATCGTGTGAAGTAATTCCAAGCGGCTTATCAATCACCAAAATTCCGCTTTGGCTAGCCATGATTAAGTCGCTTACTTTGGCTTATTCGCAGCACGATATGGCTGCTCATCGCCCGCCCAAGACGCAGATTCAGCAATCTGATGCACCTGAGCATCTGCAACGCGCGCTTGCTGCAGCAACTCTTCGATTCTTGCGGCACCTTCTGGCAATGCGTCCAGCATAAATGCAATTGTTGGGGTGAATTTAATCCCTAGCTGTTTACCCACTTCAGATCGAATCATGCCTTTTGCAGATTCCAACGCTGCTGCAGTTCCCTCGCGCTCAGCATCAGTTCCTAATACGGTGTAAAAGATTGTTGCTTCCCGTAGGTCGCCGGTAACTCTAACTTCGGTTACGGTGACAAATCCCAGACGTGGATCTTTAACTCGGAACTCCAATAGTGATGCCACGATTTCACGGATTCGATCTGCAACTTTTCTAGCTCTGGCTTCTCCCATTAGGCACGAGCTTTCTCTCGCAGTTCATAGGTCTCAATTCGATCATCTACTGAAATATCATTGAAGTTATCAAATGAGATACCGCATTCAAAACCTTCGCGAACTTCAGTTACATCGTCTTTTTCTCGACGCAATGAATCGATGGTTAAGTTTTCGGCTACCACAGCACCATTTCGAATTATTCGAGCTTTGCTATTTCGCTTAACCGAACCACTGAGAATCATGCAACCTGCAATTGTGCCAGCCTTACTTGATTTAAAGATGTTTCGAATTTCAGCTGAACCAAGCTCGACTTCTTCATAGATCGGCTTTAGCATGCCCTTGAGTGCCGCCTCAATCTCGTCAATCGCTTGATATATAACGGTGTAGAAGCGAACATCGATTCCAGCGCGATCTGCTAACTCACGCGCTTGACCTTCTGGTCGAACGTTGAATCCAATAATGACTGCAGTTGATGCGGTTGCCAAATCGATATCGTTCTTAGTAATAGCACCAACACCGCGATGGATAACCCGAAGTGACACTTCATCGCCAACATCAATCTTCATTAACGCATCTTCTAGTGCTTCAACCGAGCCGGATACGTCACCCTTAATAATTAGTCGAAGTTCGCTGTCAGCGCCCTTCTCCAGATTCTTCATAAAGTCTTCTAGTGATCTGCTGGTTCGGTTCTGTGCTAATTGAGCATTGCGCTCTCGAGCAGCTCTAGTTTGCGCAATCTGCCGAGCGGTTCGATCTTCATCAACTACTAAGAACGAATCTCCGGCGTCTGGCACTGCTGATAAACCAAGCACTTGAACGGCGCGGGATGGACCGGCAGCTTGAACTGTTTCGCCGTTCTCATCCAACATTGCTCGCACGCGGCCGTGTGCTTCGCCAACCACAATTGAATCGCCTGGTTGCAAAGTTCCGCGCTGCACTAAGACTGTGGCAATTGGTCCGCGACCACGATCTAAGTGTGCTTCAACAGCAACACCGCTAGCGGTGGTTTTGGAGTTAGCGCGCAAATCAATCGCGGCATCCGCGGTAAGCAAAACCGCATCCAATAACTCGTTGATATGTAACCCGTTTAGCGCTGAGACATTAACAAACATAGTCTCGCCACCATATTCCTCAGGCACCAGACCATATTCCGTAAGTTGTCCGCGAACTTTGTCAGGCGAAGCGCCTTCTTTATCAATTTTGTTTACCGCAACCACGATCGGCACATTCGCTGCTTGCGCATGATTTAACGCCTCAATGGTTTGCGGCTTAACGCCATCATCAGCGGCAACCACCAAGATTGCAATATCGGTTGCCTTCGCGCCGCGAGCACGCATTGCGGTAAACGCTTCATGGCCTGGGGTATCAATAAAGGTAATGGCCCGAGGCTGATCGTTATGTTCAGTAATTACTTGGTAAGCGCCGATGTGTTGGGTAATTCCGCCAGCTTCACCAGATACCACATTTGTTTTGCGAATCGCATCCAACAATCTAGTTTTACCATGATCCACGTGACCCATCACGGTAACAACTGGTGGCCGAATTTCTAGATCCGCTTCTTCGTCAGCAAAGTCAAGATCAAGATCAAATGACTCGAGCAATGCTCGGTCTTCATCTTCGGGTGAAACGATCTGCACTTCAAAGTTCATCTCGGAACCAAGCAATTGCAGCAGATCATCACTTACCGACTGAGTTGCAGTAACCATTTCACCTAAGTGGAACAGCGCAGTAACTAATGCAGCAGGATTTGCGTTGATCTTTTCCGCAAAATCACTTAACGACGATCCACGACGCATTTTGATCACTTGACCATTTCCGCGCGGAAGTGAAACGCCACCTAATTCTGGCGCTTCCATGTTGTCGAATTCTTGACGTCGGGTCTTCTTCGACTTGTAACTCTTTTTGGACTTTCCACCTTGTTTGCCAAATGCGCCACCTACTTGCCCGCGTCCTTGCGGGCCGGCACCTGGTCTGCCTGGTTTACCGCCCCGGCTTGGTGCGCTTGGTGCGGCGCCAGTAGTTGGCGCGCCGAAATTCCTTGGCCCGCGTGCACCATCTCGTGGTGCACCGCCTGGTCTTGGCCCGCGTGCACCATCTCGTGGTGCACCAGTTGGTCGTGGTCCGCGTGCGCCATCTCGTGGTGCACCGCTTGGTCGGGCAGGTCTGGTGTCATCGCGTGATCCGCCGAATGGATTATTTCCAGGTCGTGGCGCAGCAGAACGTGGTGCGCTAAATGGATTGTTACCAGCACGTGGTGCTGGTCGGCCACTGCCAAATGGATTGTTGCCGCCCCGAGCAGCTGGTGGCCGCGGAGCGATTGGCCCTGCCGTATTTGGCGTCGGCGATGGTCTAGTTGGCGGAGTTGGTGGTGCTGGCGGAGTTACCTCGGCAACTGGTGGCGTCACTTCAGTTGGCTTAACTGCTTCAGGTTCGCTAGCTGGAGCTGCTTTCTCAGCAGGCTTGGCCGCTTTAGTTGCTTTCTTCTTTGCTGCAGGTTTCGCTACCGCGCCACCCATTGCTTCAACCAGGCGACGCGCAACCGGCGCTTCAATAGTTGAGGAAGCAGAACGAACAAACTCACCAAGTTCTTGTAACTTGGCAAGCACAACTTTACTTTCGACTCCGAGCTCTTTTGCTAGCTCGTAGACCCGAACCTTGGACACAGCACTCCTTGTTTGGCCCGGGCTTTAGACACGGGCGGTTAGCTGGAAGACCTCATCGGCTCATTTGGTGAACATCCGTTCACTTCTCCCATAGTTATGGCTTACGCCTGCGGACGGTTAAGACTACTGGCTGCTTGATGAAGTTGATCGAAGTTCAACTCGCCAGTTGCTCGCAAGGCACGAAACAAACTTCGCCGTTGAATCGCTCGATCTATGCACTGCAGGTTCCGATGAAGGTAGGCGCCTCGACCGGAAAGTCGATTGTTGGCATCTACCACCACTTGATCCTGCCTCAGCACGACCCGTAGCAGCTCATTCTGCTGTGCCGTGGTTCGACAACCCACACAAGTGCGAATCGGTCCAACCAACGCCTCAACTTCTTGAGCCATCAGAAGTCTACTCGCCTACTTCAGTCGAAGATGCGCCTGCCTCAGAATTAAGGCTTGGGTCAGTATCTGGCCGAATGTCTATCCGCCAACCGGTGAGCCTGGCAGCAAGTCGGGCATTCTGCCCTTCTCGGCCAATGGCCAGCGAAAGCTGGAAATCAGGTACCCATACTCGCGCGACGCGATTAGCTAAATCCAGCACCTGAACTTTGGTTACTCGCGATGGCGATAGCGCGCTGCTAATGAATTTCGCTGGATCCTCATCAAAATCCACAATATCGATCTTCTCGCCATTAAGTTCACTCATCACATTTCTAACTCGCTGGCCAAATGGTCCAATGCAGGCACCTTTTGGATTTAAATCTGGATCTGACGTAAAAACTGCAATTTTGGTTCGATGCCCAGGTTCGCGCGCAACTGCCATAATCTGCACTAGGCCAGAAGCAACTTCAGGCACTTCAAGCGCAAAGAGTTTTGTTACCAATTGCGGGTGGGTTCTAGAAAGCGTTACCTGTGGTCCTTTCACGCCGCGTTTAGCGTGCAACACCAGGGCGCGAATTCGATTTCCATGAACATATTTCTCCGTCGGAACCTGCTCTTGCACCGGAATTGTTGCTTCAACATTTCCTAAATTTACATATACTAATTTGGGATCCATTCCTTGTTGGATTACACCGGAGACAATGTCACCTTCACGTGAAACAAAATCGCCAACCGTTTTAACATCAGATGCATCACGTAAACGTTCAAACAAAACCGTTTTTGCGGTAGCAGCGGCAATCCGGCCAAAACCGGCGGGCGTATCGTCTCGCTCTGGTAAGAAGTTTCCTTCGTCGTCGCGATCTTTAACTAGCACAGTTACTTTGCCGGTTTTTCGATCAATCTCTACTCGACAGTTCTGCATCCGGCCCGTGCTCTTTTGATAAGCCATCAGCAACGCTTCCTCCAGCGCGCTAATCAACAACTCCCAAGATAAATCTTTTTCATAAACTATTGCCTTGAGCGCATCAATATCAATGTCCATCGCTCACCTCATTTGGCCGATTAAATTCCACCTGTACAACTGCTCGTTTAATCTCGGGCAAAGAAAACATTCGTCGCTGCTGCTTTACCTGCAACGTGATTTGTTCATCAGTAACGTCGGTGATGCGCCCGTCAATACTGCCGCCGGCAATTAATTCAACTCGAACTAAGCGTCCTAGATTTCGGCGCCAATGTTTAGGTGCGGTAAGCGGCCGATCAACGCCCGGTGAAGTTACTTCCAGCGTAAATGATGAAGCCAGGTCAGCCAATTCATCTAGCTTGACTGATATTTCCCGCGTGGCTGCCGCGATCTCTTCTAGTGAGATGCCGCCATCTTTATCCAAAATAACTTTTACAATTTTTTGATTGCCAGTTTTACGAATCTCAACAGATTCCACATCTAATGCTAATTCGAGTGCGATTGGTGCCACCAACTCCTGCACTGCAGCCAGAGATTTATCCGTCATCATGGCCCTCGCATTCTGTTATGTTGTTAAGTTTTGGAATAGCATAGTTTAACTACGTTAACCGACTCACCGCAGTCACTACCTCGGCTAACGAAACATCAGTAGATTGACCGGCAAATCGATCTCGAAGTTCTACTATTCCGTCAGCGAATTTCTTTCCAACCACAATGATTGTCGGAATACCAATCAACTCAGCATCATTAAACTTGACACCAACTGAAACCCCCACCCGATCATCAATCAAAACGGAAATGCCCGCCGCATTCAGTTCGTCAGCCAACTGATTTGCGCCAGCAAAAACTGCCTCATCCTTACCAGCAATAACTAAATGAACATCAACTGGAGAAACGCTTCTGGGCCAACGAAGTCCCTTTTCATCATGGTGTTGCTCGGCAATTACAGCTACTGCACGAGTTACCCCAATTCCGTACGAGCCCATCGTCACAGTAACTTGCTCGCCGTTCTCGTTTAAGACTTTGAGGTCAAGTGCCTCAGCGTATTTCTTGCCAAGTTGGAAAATGTGTCCAACTTCAATTCCCCGAGCCAATTGGGTTACTTTGCCGTTAGGAACAGCACACTCATCTCCCACTCGCACTTCAGCAACATCAATGGTGCCATCTGGCGTAAAGTCTCGACCCATCACTAAATTAAATACGTGCTTACCAATTTCATTTGCGCCAGTGATCCATGCAGTACCAGTTACCACCCTAGGGTCAACTAGATACTTGATCTTTGATGCGGAATTTTCGCCAAGCACCTTTGGCCCAATATAACCCTTAACTAAAGCTGGATATTTTGCAAAGTCGTCTTCGCCAAAAGGCGTCACTGCGGCTGGGTAAACCTGCGCTTCTAGTCTGCGCATATCAACTTCGCGATCGCCAGGCACACCAATTGCTAATGCTGTTGATGAGCCATCTTGATAAGTTAACTTAACCACCACATTCTTTAAGGTATCGGCAGCTTGCCAAATTCGGTCACGCTTAGTTTTTTCGCTGCGATTACTGAACTCAACTAAGGTTTCTATTGTTGGGGTATCCGGCGTCTCATGAACCTCTGCTGCTGGGATACTACTAAAGTCAATATTCTCAAGCGGCTTAATTTGAATCGCCTCAACATTTGCGGCGCCACCTTCAGTTACTACATAAGTATCTTCGCCTGCAGCAGCAGGTGCTAAAAATTCTTCTGATGCGCTTCCGCCCATAGCACCAGACTGCGCAGAAACAATTACATAATCAATGTTTAATCGATCGAAAGTGCGCTGATATGCCTGACGGTGTTTCTGATAAGAAGTAGCCAGACCCGCTTCATCCAGATCAAACGAATAACTATCTTTCATGACAAATTCACGGCCACGAAGCAACCCTGCTCTAGGCCTGGCTTCATCGCGATATTTAGTTTGAATCTGATAAAGCGATACCGGTAAATCTTTATATGATGAATATAGATCTTTTACCAGCAGAGTAAACATCTCTTCATGAGTTGGCGCTAACAGATAATCAGCTCCGCGACGATCTTGTAGGCGGAATAGCGCTGGCCCATATTCCGTCCAACGAT
>JBJOHY010000100.1:0-3912 GCA_046047475.1 Actinomycetota bacterium
GTCTTATCACTAGATCGATCTTGTAAAACTACCTGCAAAGCCAGCATTATTCGGGATAACTCACCGCCGGAAGCACTCTTGGCTATCCCCCTTGGCACACCATCGCCATGGCCGATTTGGAATTCAACAATATCGCCACCAGCAATATCTAACGCGAATTTATCAATCTCTATTTCTCCACCTTTAACGCGTGGGATAACAGAGGCAACAAATCTAATTCCGGGCATTTTTAGCTGAGCTAACTCCACTGAAACTAATTGACTTAGGCGCTCCGCACACTCTTTTCTAGACTTCGACAACAGTTTTGATGTTTTAAGCAACGCATCCTGTATGGAAACTAATTCTCGCTCAATGCGTTCAATTTCGGCGCTCGGATCAAAGCTAGAATTCAATAATTCGCGAGATTGGTTCATTTTTGTGGCTATTTCTGACAGCGGCAAACCATGTTTTCTCATCAGATTGGCTAAAGCCGCTTTTCGTGAATAAAGATCAGACAGAGTGACACCATCATCAGCACTGCTCATTGCTGCTAACAATTCCCGCTCGATCTCATTTACTGTATTGATTAGTGCAGTAAGATCGTCTCGATAAGCAATAAAATTATCTAGCCGATTAATCAAGTTGCTCAGCCGCTTCAATGTTACCGATAATGAATCGCCGGAATCACTTGATATCAATTGACCCAATTCATCCAATTCATTTAACGTAGCTTCAATATCTTCTCTTTGGGCAATTCTGACCAAAATCTCTTCATCTTCATTTAAGCTGGGATTAATTGCGTCATACTCAGCTAAGTCAGTTTGCATCTGCGCTACTGATTCAGCCCAATTAACTCGCTGCGCTTTTAGGTCGGTCAATCTCTTGCCTAAATTTTGATATTCTCGAAATATATCTTGGTATTTCATTAGCAGGACCAGATGGCTTTCACCACCAAACTCATCCAGCGATCGCAGCTGCCATTGTGGTTGAAGTAAGAAACGTTGATCGTTTTGGCCAAAAACCTGAATGATCTGATCTGCAATCTCAACTATTTGCGAATTAGTGCTTACTAACCCATTAAGCAACGCACGTGATTTACCTGCTCTATCAATTGATTTCCCCAAAAATAATTCTTCTTCGGTTTCCTCATCGAGCATTTCCGATATTACTTCACGTTGTTTCTTGCTCAACCGCCAACTGGATTCCACGGTCAGCTTTGTTGCGGACTCGCGAACCAGGTTTGGGTCTGCTTTTGCGCCAAGTGATAGATTCAGAGCATTAATGATCATTGTTTTACCAGCACCAGTTTCGCCAGTTAGCACATTTAGCCCAGGACCAAACTTCAACTCTGAGTTTGCCACCACGCCTAAGTTTGAAATTCGCAATTCTTCAATCATGATTGCTAATTGTGGTCAATGATATTTCCGCGCCACCCGGAAGTGGGCAAACTAAATTTGGCAACTAATCGATCAGTAAATGGTGCATCGTTTAATCGCATCAACTTAATCGGCTGGGAACTCTGTTCGATAACGATTCGAGCACCTGCTGGGATATCTCCGCCTCGCCTGGAATCGGCCCAGGCAGATGCTTCTGAAATCAAATCGATCGTGACCGAGCTGGTAGGGCTGATCACTAGTGGACGAGCAAACAACGAGTGCGCCGATAACGGCACTAAAACCACAGCAGAGACATTCGGCCACACCACTGGTCCGCCGGCACTAAAAGCATAAGCAGTGGAACCAGTAGGTGTGGCGACAATTACCCCGTCTCCGGCATAACGAGAAACTGGCCGATCATCAACGGCGGTAACTAATTCCACTATTCGAGATGTAGATGCTTTTTCGATGGAAATCTCATTAAGCGCCCAAGATTGCCACAATTCCTTTTCCTCAAAAAAAACTTTAACTTGTAGCGTCAATCTGTTTTCAATCTGCCACTCTTTTTGGATGATGCGCTGGGAAATGATCTCTATCTCAGATGATTCAGCTTCAGCTAGAAATCCAACATGTCCATGATTTATTCCTAGCAGCGGTACATCAAATTTTCGTGCAAGTTCTGCGCTTCGTAAAATGGTGCCATCACCGCCAATAACTAAAATGGCTTCGATGGCGGGCAATTGATCTTCAGTAACAATTTGATATTCGCCAACTGGAATGGTTTCGGACTCCTTCACGGCATAGCAATCAATCGTTGCAGCTGATAACAAAGTTGCTAACTTGTTTGCCGCAGTAACAGCTGCTGGTCGAGTCCAATTGACTGCCAGCACAATATTGCGACTCACAAATCCTCCGTTACTAATCCTGAAATGTTTGACCAGGCCAATTCTGCCCCATTTCGACGCAGATGGAGGAAAAACTCCCGATTTCCACTCGGTCCATGAACTGCACTCTCTGCCGCTCCCACCACCAGCCAACCTAGTGTCCTTGCCGCATCCACAACGCTCAAAATTGCATCACGGCGTAAGGCTGGGTCGTGAACTACACCTCGCCCAACCTGCTCCTTGCCCACTTCAAACTGCGGCTTTACCATTAACAGCATCTCACCTGTGGGATAAATGACTCGATCTAATGCTGGTAGAACCGATTTGAGCGAAATAAATGAAAGATCTGCGGTAATTATCTGCGGCACCTGTGGCAGCATGTCTGTGGTTATTTCTTTTACGTTAGTGCGATCCATTCGAACCACACGCGGATCTTGTTGTAGCTGCCATGCTAACTGCCCATATCCAACATCAACTGCATATACCAGTTTGGCTCCGCGATCCAACATAACCTGAACAAAACCACCAGTGCTGGCACCGGCATCTAAACAAATCTTTTCAGTGAAGTCGATCGAAGTGGAATTGAGCGCACTCAAGAGTTTGTGCGCTCCCCTAGATACATATTTAGTTGAATTAGAATCAATTGTTATCGATGCTAATTCTGATACCTGGGCATCAGCCTTCTTTGCTACAAACCCATTTACTTTAACTAGGCCTTGTTCAATTAGGTCCTTCGCGTCTTGTCGTGATCGGGCAAGTCCGCGTTGTGTTAACTCGAGATCTAACCGTCGCAAATCAGTTTTCGATATTTGTTAGCGCGGTATTTAGTGAATTGTGAATCCTAGTGAAGATCTCCGCATGTTCAGTAACAGGAGTTGCTTCCAACTTCCCTAATTCCGCTAGTGACTCGTCCACTTCTCTGATCCCAGTTTGCGAGATAGGCAACATGGGTGAATTTGGCAGCGGCGGCTGTGACATCAGCTCTCCAATCTTTCAATTCTGGCCCTTAACGATGCCAACTCATCTTCTCGAGCAATCCCAAGTCTAGTTATTGCCCGCTCAACTTCTTCGCCAATTTCTGCCCGAAGCTGCGCGATTATCTCTAATTTAATGGCATCTAGGTCAACCTCAGCTGAAGAATTAGGTGAGCCAACGTTTGCGGCAGCTTCGTCTAGGCGGCGCCGAATCTCCTCGGCAACTTGGGCACCCATGCTCAAAAAACTTCGCATAGCGTCATCGTTCGGTGTCATCTCATCTCCTGGGGAAAGAATACAAGTCGTTTAACTAGTCAGCATCCAGGTCATCTAGATATATCTCGCCGCCAACTTCAGGTAAATGTTCTGCTGCCAATGTCGCTGCAGGATCAGCATCGTTTGCCTTTTTGAACCAACCAAGTGCTTCATCAGTACGGCCCAATTTTGCTAATACCGCGCCATAAGCGAAACAAAGCCGCGCATATGCGGTTTGATCGCTAGGAAAGCCGGTCAACGCTGGAATCTTGAGCGCGACTAATGCTGCATCAAGTTGGTTTAAATCCATTCGAGCACCAGACTCAACAATTGCCGCTTCGATTCGATCCACACCAGTTAGCGTTCGCTGTTCGGCTAACATCGCAATTGCGCGTTCGGGTCTACCCAATCCACGTTCACAATCAGCCATCATGGCAATTAAAT
>JBJOHY010000101.1:0-3467 GCA_046047475.1 Actinomycetota bacterium
CGGGAGTTCGGCCAATCATTCGCTTAGCTTCAGCACCAACTGCCAAAATGTTTCCATTGTCTGAATTAATTGCAACCACTGACGGTTCGTTAAGCACAATTCCAGCACCTCGGACATAAACCAAGGTATTCGCGGTGCCAAGATCCACTGCCATATCGCGGCCAATGAAGTTATTGCTCATGCTAACTGTCTCCGATTTCTTAGTTGCTTAAATTTGGAAAGAATAGCGCGATTTCACGTGCCGCACTTGCTTCTGAATCAGAACCATGTGTCACGTTAAATTGTGTTTCAGTTGCCAAATCAAATCTAATCGTGCCAGGTGCGGCATTAGTTGGATTTGTCGCGCCCATCATGGTGCGCCAATTTGCAATTACTTCAGGCCCCTCAACTACTGCGGCAACTAGAGGTGCTGAAGTGATGAACTCAACTAATGAACCAAAAAATGGCTTATCCTTGTGTTCACCATAATGCGCTTCTGCGGTTGCTTTATCCAAAGTTCGCAGTTGCATGGCAATAATCTTCCAGCCTTTTTTTTCAATTCTGGAAAGAATTTCGCCCACCAGACCACGGGCTACCCCATCGGGCTTAATTAGTACCAAAGTTCGTTGCACAAATATCTCCTAGTTAAGGCGTAAGAGTAGTGGTGGTTTATTGGGACCCGAACCGCTGCTGACGAATTCGGTCAGCCCGCCGCACAATCAGCAGTCCCGCCACCCATAGCAGCGTGAAAAGTCCCCCAATAAATAGCATCGGCAGCACCCAGATTCCAGTAATCAGCACTAACGGCTGCAGCACTGACCCGGCAATTACCGCCCAGCCCCGACGAAAGCCAGCTGGAATTAATACAGCCGCAACTCCCAAAACGACACCAACGCTGATCGCAATGCTGGGTTCAATATTGTGATTCTGAATCGCAACTGGAATCGCCAACCAAATCGCAATTGCTTCAAAAATCAAAACACTCGAACCAATTAATCGCTGCCCTTTATTCATTTACTGAACCTGGCTTTCGCAATCCCAGCAACCGTTGCCGAGCCGGTAATCAATACTCCACTGCCAGCACCAGCACGATCTGCTGCTTCCAGCGCTGCATCAAATGCTGTTGAAATATCTTCTACTACTTCAACTCGTGCTGCACCAGCAATTGCCGCAACATCAGTAGCTAACTCCTGCGCAGCAATTGCTCGCTCACTTGGTGCGGTAGTAATAATCCAGTAATCTACTAGCGGTGCTAATGCCGTGATAATGCCCGCAGCATCTTTATCGTCCAAAATTCCCAACACACAAGTTAAATTACTAAAGCTCATCGCAGTCGTAAGACCGTTAGCGAGCACTTCAGCGCCATTTGGGTTATGCGCAATATCAATCACCACAGTTGGCGATCGCTTAACTACTTCTAACCTGCCTGGCATGCGGAAAGTTTCAAAGGCATGACCAATAGCAGCCGGATCAAGTGGCTCGTCATCTCCCAACAGATTTTCAACTGCAACCAGCGCGGTAGCAGCATTCACTGCTTGGTGTGGACCGTGAACACCTAGAAACAAATCCTGATAAGACTCTCTAGGTGTTTTGATTGAGATCAACTGACCACCAACTGCAGTTGTTGTGGTGACAAAATAATCGCGATCTTGTAGTAACAATGTGGCTTGCATCTGTTCTGCAGTTAACTCAATTACTTCTAACGCTGCCGGTAATTGTTTTTGCACCACACTTACTGCACCTGGTTTGATCACGCCGGCTTTATTGCCAGCGATTGATTCAATCGTGTCGCCTAACCACTTCTGATGATCCATATCAATTGTGGTGATTGCAGTAACAGCAGCATCAACCACGTTAACTGCATCCCAAGTGCCACCGATCCCAATTTCTAATGCCGCCATGTGCATTGGTGCTGCTGCAAATTCACTCAGCGCTAAGACAGTCATCAGCTCAAAGCCAGTTAATTTCTCACCCATCCGCTCTTCCATCATCAAGATGATTGGATAGATCTCATTGAGCGCTTCAACAAATCGTTCTTCTGCAATCGGCTCACCATCGAGCAAAATGCGCTCAGTCATCGAGACTAGGTGCGGTGAGGTGTAGGCGCCGGAGCGGATGCCATGAGCCCGGGCCAGCTGATCAATCATTCGGGTGGTTGAGGACTTGCCATTTGTTCCTGCAATCACGATTGCCGGAAACATCCCTTGCGGGTCACCAAGTGCATCGAGCACCTTGCGGACCCGGTCTAATGAGGGGTTAATCCGATGCTCAGCTGCTCGCTGCGCAAAGGTGGCAGTGATATCGGCGAGGTCTTTCAGCACACGGCGCAGTCTAGAGCGGGATGCTCTTAGGATCTGACCCGTGACCGAACAATCAAAGTATCCGCTGCTGCCAGCCAAGCCAGGTCTTGACGGACTGGAAGAGCGCTGGGACAAATCTTGGGAAGTTAACCAACTTTACAAATTTGATCCAAACCACACCCGAGACCAAATCTTCTCAATAGATACGCCGCCACCAACTGCGAGTGGATCCCTGCATATCGGTCACGTCTTTTCCTACACCCACACTGACTGTGTTGCCAGATATAAGCGCATGGCAGGTTATGAAGTTTTTTATCCAATGGGCTGGGATGACAACGGCTTGCCGACCGAGCGACGAGTGCAGAATTATTATGGAATTAAATGTGATCCCAGTTTGCCTTACGATCCAAATTTTGTACCGCCAGCAGAACCTGGTAAAGATCAAATTCCAGTTTCTCGAAGAAACTTTGTTGAGCTTTGTTTAAAACTCACTACTGAAGATGAACGAGCATTTGAAGCCACTTGGCGATATCTTGGGTTATCTGTTGATTGGTCACTCACCTATCAAACAATTGATGATAAATGCCGCGCGTTATCACAGCGAGCGTTCTTGAGAAATTTGGAACGTGGCGAGGCTTATCAAGCTGAAGCACCAACGCTTTGGGATGTGACGTTCCAAACTGCAGTTGCCCAAGCAGAGTTGGAAGACCGCGAACGACCTGGCGCATATCACCGAGTTTCGTTCAAAAAGCCAGATGGCAGCGATGTCTTTATTGAGACCACTCGGCCGGAATTGATTGTGGCTTGTGTGGCGCTAGTTGCCCACCCATCAGATGAGCGATATCAACCGCTGTTTGGCAGTGAAGTAATCAGTCCTATTTTCAACGTCAAAGTTCCAGTAGTGGCACATGAGTTGGCAGATCCAGAAAAAGGATCCGGTATTGCAATGGTATGTACGTTTGGTGACCTAACCGACGTTACTTGGTGGCGTGAACTGCAGTTGGCAACCAGACCAGTAATTGGTTGGGATGGCAGATATTCCCAAAGCACACCGAGTTGGCTAACGGAACCTGCCGCCATCAACGCCTACGAAAGACTTGCTGGCAAAACTGTTCACACTGCGCGCGAGCAAACCGTTGAGTTATTGGTTGAAACCGGTAATTTACATGGTGAGCCAAAACCAATTAC
>JBJOHY010000102.1:0-8514 GCA_046047475.1 Actinomycetota bacterium
CGCGGTCGGGATTGCCACCAAGTTGCGAAACAGCTTCACGCATTGTTGCGAGATCCACCACGCAAGGAACACCAGTGAAGTCCTGCATAATTACTCGAGCTGGAGTGAATTGGATTTCGACATCAGGTTCAGCCGACGGATCCCAACTAGCCAGCGATTCGATCTGAGCTTTGGTTACATTTGCTCCATCTTCCGTGCGAAGCAAATTCTCCAACAGCACTTTCAAACTAAATGGCAGAGTTTCGGCACCGGGGATTTCCGAGATTGAGTAATAGGTGTGTTCTGCCGAACCGACGGTCAGTGTGCGCTTTGCGCCAAGGGAATTTTTCGATGCCATTTTTCCTCCAACCAAATCTTAGTGGCGATTTATCTTGATATCAAGACAATTTACTAAGAGAGACTACCGCCTCCAAGTGCGATGTCATCGGAAAGAGAAGGATTGGCTGAACTGATTCAATCTGCCAGCCCAAGTCAACGAAGTCTCGCAAATCCCTTGCCAAAGTGCCGGAGTCACAACTCACATAGCAGAGCGTATGCAGACTCGCCATATTGCTTAATGAAGTAATCACCGACTTGTTTAGGCCCGCTCGCGGCGGATCCACTACTGCTTTGCTAAATCCGTTGGCTGATTTCAAATATTGCGCCACATCTGAGTTAATAGCTGTTGCCCATGGGAACTGCGACAAATTCTTTATCGCACTTAAGTGGGCCGGTTGATCAAACTCGACTGCTACCACACTTCCAGCTTCAGTAACTATTTTCGCAATCGGTTGCGCGAATAAACCAACGCCAGAATAAAGATCTGCGATGACATCGCCTGGTGAAGGCTGCAACATGCTTAGCACTTGGGAAATCAAAATCTCTGGTGCCATCTGATGAACCTGCCAAAATTCTCCTGCTGGCGCTCGCCATTCACCAAATTTATTTCGATAGGTTATCTCCGGCGCCCCAACTCGTTCGGTCAATACCAAAACTTCATCCGCTCCTTGCGTGATAGTCACCTCTGAACCTGGTGGCCAATGCGATTTAGTTACTTCATCGATTTTTTCGCTGGCAATCAAACAATGGTCTATTTCAACTAGCTCGTTACTGCGAATTTGTCGCATCGCCAAATTTCCGTTATCGCTAACTGCAAATCTCATCCGGGTGCGGTAGCCGAAACCAGTTTCATCAGCAACTGCAACTACTGGGTTAGGCTCAATTTCTAGTTTGCCGATTCGAGATAATTGATCAGATAAAACGAACAAGTGCATTCGCTTTTGCTCAGCTAAATCAATGTGCTGCCAATCGCATCCCCCGCACATGCCAAAATACTTACACGCTGGCTCAATTCGTAATGGTGAAGGTTCAATAATGTTTAGCAACTTCGCCATTGAGTAACGCTTTGACGAATTAAAGTCTTCGATTTCGACTTCAACTTTTTCGCCAGGAATCACTCCTCGAACAAATAGAACTCTGCCATCATGTCTGGCAACACAGTTGCCACCAGCGGCATACCTAAGTACTTCTACTGTTGCGATCAACACTGAACCAAGAACTTAGTTGAAGTTAACTGGTAGTGATCTGCGGTATGTGCCATTGTCGAATTGAAACCACAAAATACGGTAGATGTTGTAAACTCAAATATTATTGACATCAGCACAAGTTAGATTTTCCGAGTAAATGCCGGCCGCATTACTTTGTAACTAAGTGCTGATACCAGTAAAAACCCGGGCCAGCCCATAATCACTCGAGCGAAACCAAGCGCCGCAACTTCCCCGGCCAAATAGAGCGGAGTTTGTATCACCATTCGTATCACAAAAAGTCCCACCCAGAACCAGCCGGCGATCCAAGCAGCCTTAACTTTTGCTGGATCCTTAAGCCAGCTAGTGAGATCCCCCAATAATCCACCGACAACAAATCCCAAGATTGGCTTCTTGATTAATTGGCCAATGAAATACACCAGTCCATAAGAAACATTTATCACTAACCCTGGCAAGAATGCATCCTCTGGTTTGCCAGTAAATTTGGCCGCAGCAGCAGATATTGCAATCCCAATTAATCCATTAATGACATGCTGCAGCGTATCTCGCAGAACCAACTGCACCACCGCACTAATTGCAGCGGTAACCAGCGCATAAATTAAGGAGAGATTTAGGTCGTAGGTAAATACCCAAACTAGGACAAATACTAAGCTGGGAAGCGCGGTTGCAATAAAACCACGCCAACCGCCTAAAGCGCGTTTCATTAATACCGATGCATCATCAACTTCGTTTGGTTCGCTCAAGTTATTCCTTAAAATGAAGACAATTTGAGTCAGGCAACGGCGTAATTAAACATGAAGTCTCGACCGAAACTGAATATGAGTGATAGTAGAGGGAATTCTGGCTCATTTACTTTTCACTCCGGTTGAACCAAAACCGCCATCACCGCGATCGCTATCTGGCAAAGTTTCAGCGAGCACAAACCTAACCTCAGCTAACTGGTGAATTGTTAATTGTGCGATTCGATCGAACCTATTAATAGTGAAGGAATTTGAGGGATCTAGATTGATTAGCGGGACCTTTATTTCACCTCGGTACCCAGCATCAATTGTGCCGGGCGCATTCAGCACAGTTACACCATGCTTAATCGCCAAACCAGATCGCGGCACCACATAAGCCACCAATCCAGCTGGTAGCGCAATGCTAATTCCGGTTGGAACCAAAGCTCGCTCGCCTGGCTTCAATTCCAGTTGCTCAGTTGAAACTAAGTCCGCACCAGCATCACCGGGATGAGCAAAGCTAGGCATTGGCACGTCCGGGACTAGCTTCTTAACCAGAATCAGCATCCAACTCCTTCCAACCAGGCACCACCTTATAGATTGTTTCAGAAAAAAGACTGGCAAGATGCACCTATGAACCGCCGTTATCGAGAGTTAGTGCTGCCATCACCAGCGATTGTCGGGTTTGGCTCAGTGGCCGGTCTGGTGCTCGGAGTCGCTGCTTGGTACGCCACAGATCTGGTAACTGGAATTGCTGCCGGCACTTTCATCATTGGACTAACGCTGATTTATCTACTTAATCAATCACATTGGATAAAAGTAAGTCAGCAGCTCGAAATTGGTCGATATCGATTGCCACTAGATTTAATTGGCGCATTATCAATTATCGATCACACGCAGTTTCGAACCTCACTTAAAGCAACCGATTTAGTTTTAGGAACCAATACCGCCAAAAAGTATCTCAGGATTGAGATAACAGATCCACGAGATCCATATCGAGTGTGGTTTATTGCGACAAGAAATCCGCGAGAGTTAATTCAGGCGTTAACTAAAGATCACAGTCGCGACAATACATCTGACCATTAACTTCTCGACTTAGCGCACTGCGCTGATGTACTAGGAAGCAACGAGAACAGGTGAACTCACCGTCTTGCTTTGGTACCACCAGCACACTCAAGGTCTGATCCGAAAGATCTGCTCCAGGCAGTTCCATCACTTCAGCTAACTCAGCTTCGTCAACATCGACCGCAGCAGCTTGTGCTGCTTCGGCATGCCGTTGCTTAAGTTCCTCGAGGGAATCCTCGGCTAACTCTTCATCCGTCTTGCGCGGTGCGTCGTAATCGGTTGCCATTAGCGCTCTCCTATAGGAATACAGCCGTGGGGTAAATCCTGGTTGCGGGCGGATAGTGCCACAACTTGGGACAAAAGGCACCATCACCCGCCAAAATAGGTCAGTAAAGGAGAAAAGATGCCGCTATACCGCCTCGGGGAGCACGAGCCCCAGATCCACCCAAACGCTTTCGTCCATCCCGATGCCGTCCTGATTGGGAAAGTGTTGATTGGCGCTGAGAGCACGGTCTGGCCTAGCGCGGTGCTGCGCGGCGACGGGGCTGGAATATTCGTTGGTGAACGCACCTCAATTCAGGATGGCTGCATTATTCATAACACCGATGAGCTACCTACCAAAGTTGGCGATCGAGTAACGGTTGGCCACAACACTCACCTAGAAGGCTGCACGGTAGAAGATGATTGCCTAATTGGTTCTGGTTCAACTTTGCTGCCCGGCGCAATCGTGAGAAGAAATGCCTTAGTTGGGGCAAATGCTTTAGTTCCCGGTAGCCTGGAAGTTCCTTCCTATGCCATGGCATTAGGAGTGCCGGCAAAATTAAAACTTGATTCAGTCACTGAAGGTCAATTTGTTGAAAATGCTGATGGTTATGTTGCTCGCGGCAAGTACTACCTACAGTATCAAACTAGAGTCGATTAGTTATCGCTTCAAGTTTTTCCGTTAAGCCAGGCTGACAAACTAATAGCCATTCACCCCATGGTTGATCGCGGTGAATAAAGTCTGCGCCAGCTTCAGTTGCAATTAATAACGCAGCCGCATAATCCCAGATGCGAACTCCAGATTCGACATAAGCATCAACCCCACCGGTTGCAACTGACACGATATCGATGCTGGCAGCACCCATTCGCCGCAGATCTCGAACTTGCGGCAGCACCTGAGCAATAACTGGCGCGATCTCTTCTCGGCGCTCTTTGCGATATGCAAATCCAGTAGCAAGTAAGCATCTTGCTAAGTCATCGCTAGGCAGCACCTGAAGCTTTCGCACCCCCGATGATGACTCTTCGAAGCCGCCGCCACCTTTGGTGCCGAAGTAGACCTTGTTCAAATCTGGTGCAACTAAACAGCCTGCAATTGCGTCACCATCTTTTAGCGCTGCAACTGAGATAGTCCAAACTGGCAAGCCATACATGTAGTTAACGGTGCCATCTATTGGATCAATCGCCCAAGAAATACCTGAAGTGCCTGGATCCGAACTACCTTCTTCACCAATAAAACCATCGTTTGGTCGCTGCGCTTTAATTAAACTCACGATGAGTTTCTCTGCTGCTTTATCCATTTCGGTAACCGGGTCAGTTGCCGAAGTCTTAGTTGAGACGCCAGCCTTTTTAGCAATTACTTCAGAACGGCCAGCTACTACTAACTCAGCTGCTGCCGTCGCAGCCTGACGGGCTAGCCGAAGTAAGTCCAGCGCAAAATCCGCTTCAGTCATGGGATAACTTTGCCACCTATGCTAAATAAATACCGCTTAGCCTTCGCTGATCCGCGTGCCCGCGCGTTTTCATTTGCTGGGTTTATCGCACGTATGCCAATCTCGATGGTGGGCATTGGCATTTTGATGTATGTCGAATCAGCTCGCGGAAATTACACCTTGGCCGGCGCAGTTTCGGCAACTGGCGCAATCGCATCAGCCTTTGGCGGTCCAATTACATCAAGATTAACGGATCGATTTGGTCAGCATCGGGTGTTGCCTTGGCAAATTTTTATTGTAGTAGCAGCTGCAACTGCACTTATCTTTACGATTCCATCAAATCTACCGGCGATCTTTATTTTTGTCTTTGCGACAATAAGTGGTTTCTTTGCGCCATCAATTGGTGCGTTGGTCCGGGCACGCTGGACCGCTCTACTAGTTTCAGGACCAGTGTTAATTACTGCTTTCTCAGTTGAAAGCATGATTGATGAAATAATCTTTGTAATCGGTCCTACCGTTGCGGCATTTACTTCGGTGAATATTCATCCCGCCGCACCACAGGTAATTGCGGTGGTATTTTTACTGATCGGTGGCAGTTGGTTAATTTCAATGCGCGACACTGAGCCGCCAATAAATCAGCAGCAGATCAAGCACGGAAAGCCGGTGGTGTTCCGAAATGGTTTGCTGTGGTTGGTTTTCATTCACTTTTTAGCGGGAATATTTTTTGGCTCAATTGAAACCACAATGATTGCGTTTAGCGATTTTGCAGGTGTGCCAGTTGCGGCTGGCTTCCTGCTCGCTTTATGGTCGATTGGCAGTTTGATTGGGGGCATTTTTTATGGCGCTAGCGATTTTAAGCTGCCGCTGCCCAAACAGTTGATCTTGATCTCGCTAGTACTAATTCCACCAGCAGTAATTGTTCCTTTCGTTGATAGCTTGGCGGTGCTAGCTGTGATGAGTGTGATGGCTGGATTCGGTATTGCACCGCTACTAATTTCTGCTGCCTCAATTGCGCAGCAGCGCGCTGGTGATGGCCGAACCACAGAAGCAATTGCATCGATGTATTCCGGAATTGGCGTTGGATTTGCGTTCGCCGCTTCTAGTGCTGGCTGGTTAATCGATAACCATGGCACCAGTTGGGCGTTCACTGTGGGAACTGGGGCAGCATTCGCAATTACGCTCGGCACCGTGCTGGCTCAGGGGCGGCTTTCTCGGCCAATTCAGCCCTAGCCCTCCCCTTCTAACTCCTACTTTGGCTACACTCCCCCTCGATGGAGGCCGAAGTGAGCACTTTGCGATTTGTCCGATTGACCGCTGATAATCAACATTTAGTTTTTGCTGATGCCCAAGGGACTGAATTCACAATTGAAGCTTCAGCAGATCTGCTGCTGGCTTTACGCAAAGCCCTAGCCCCAATCTCGGCCGCTAGTGATGATGAACTTCGCCCCGCGCAGATTCAGGCTCGATTACGCGCTGGCATGACTGTTGAGCAGTTAGTTTCAGAATTTGGCGTTGACGAATCTCGCGTTCGTCGGTTTGAAGGTCCAGTGATGCAAGAGCGAGCATATGTTGCTCAGCGCAGTCAGCGCGCTCGCATTAAGGGCAACACGGATGAAATCACGCTCGGTGATCAAATTGAGAATCTGCTACAAGATCGTGGTCAATCAACTGAGCAATTAGTTTGGGATGGAACGCGAGGCGAAGAAACGTTCTGGACTGTATCGGTTACCAGAGGCGGTGCGATTGCTCATTTTGGCTTTGATACATCGTCGCAAAGCGTCTGGCCACTAGATGATGTGGCTCGAACTTTGATTGGTCTTGCCCCTACTAATCAACCGCGCCTAGTTCCGGTGCCAACTGAGTCTGTGCCAACAAAGCCAGCATCGGTTACGCCGATATCACCAAAACCAGCACCGACGCCAGAACCAATCGCGCCGCAGATAGCAACTCCTGAAGTTGATCCTGAGCCAGTTGCGCCAAAGGTTGAAACTGTAAAAAGTTTTGAGCCAGATATCACCGAAGTTAATCAGGATCCAGTCACTGATCTAACACCAGAAGTAAAGCCTGCAGCTAAAAAATCAAATCGAGCCAGCGTCCCGTCATGGGATGAGATCCTATTTGGTGGCAATGACTAGTGGCCGAAATCAGATTCTCTTCAACTGAATTAACACCACCGCATCCAACTAGACAGAAGTTAATTGAAACTACCGTTTCGCTGTTAGATGCGTTGCGACCAGCCGAAATCACGGTAGAAATGATTCTGCAACAAAGTGGAATATCAAAAGGCTCGCTTTACCACCATTTTGAAGATGTTGAAGAATTATTTGAGGCAGCAGAGATCTCCCGATTTATTCTCTCGGTTGATCAAGCCGTAGAAAAACTCCAAGCGGCTATTGAAGTGGCAACTACCCCAGAAGAGTTGGCCGAAACCATTCGCCAATCCACTCGTTCGACGCAGCGACCAGGCCTTGCCCCGCTTCGACTTGAGCGCGCCCGAACACTTGGTAGAACGTTGGGTAATGAAAGATTTCGCAAGGCTCTAGGTCGCGAACAACAACGAGCAACTTATGCCATCGCAGATATTATTCAAACTGCCAAATCCAAGGGTTTAATTAACGATCATGTGAATCCACAGGCGTTTGCGGTATTCATCCAGGCATATTCGCTTGGCCGAGCTGTTGACGACATTACCTATGATCCGATAACTGAGCAGGACTGGGGAAATATGATTAATGAGATTGTAATTAGTTACCTAATCAAGTTTTAAAGTTGTAGCTTGACGGCATTTTTTTCATATGATGTTTTCGGCATAGCACTTCATAAGTTACTGAAAATGGTGAATGTGGTGACGTGTCACCAACCACAACCTGTTCACCCTCGGTGACCATTTCCCCATTAATTAATCGAGCATTATGTGTGGCTTTTTTACCACACCAGCAGAGTGCTTCAACTTGAAGCACGCTAACTCGATCCGCCAATTCGTATAGCCGCTTAGAGCCTGGAAACAATTCGGTTCTGAAATCGGCGGTAATGCCAAATGTGAAAATATCTACGGCAAAGTCATCAACTAGCGAAGCCAATTGCTCAATTTGTGCTGGTTGATAGAACTGAACTTCATCGCATATTAAATAATCAATTCGAGCACCAGATTCAATTTCACCTTTCACGAAATCATAGAAATTCAACGCATCGTCAGCTTCAATAGCCACAGTTTCAAGACCCAATCTCGAACTAAGTCTGGCTTTCCCAGCGCGATCATTTCGAGTGAAAACTAATCCGGTCCTACCAGCAGTTGAATGATTGTGATGGGTTTGCAGTGCCAAAGTGGATTTACCGCTATCCATGGTGCCGGAAAAATAAACCAACTCAGCCACAGCGAACTGCTCCTTTGGGGTCTGGATATTGATTGACTGCTCAAATTCTAGAGATAATTCAATTTCCAAGTCCTGTTTAGAAACTGATTTACGCACAATTTGGGCTCAAATCCCAGATCTGCCAGCTATCTAATGGCAAGAT
>JBJOHY010000103.1:0-4725 GCA_046047475.1 Actinomycetota bacterium
GGGCTCTTCGGATCAGCTAGAACACCATTGGCGATCCAATCTGGTGCGCATTGCGGTGGTGTGATGTGAGCCATATCTGCCTTTAGCGTTTGGATATCACCACTTGGATTGTGTCTAATAACGATTTCATTTGAAAGTGGATCGATGGAGATAACCTCACTCTCGAAATGGACTTTAATGCCATAACGTTTCGCAACTTTTTCTAAAGTTGCAGCAAACTCAGGGATGCCAAACATTCCAGGAGTTGGAAGCACCAAATGAACATCGATATCTTTGAGCACACCGCTCTTACGCCAGAAGTCTGCAGCCAAATAGCAAATCTTCTGGGGTGCGCCGGCACACTTAATTGGTCCAGCAGGCATGCTGAAAACCGCCACACCATTTTTGGTGCGCTGAATTGCCTCCCAAGTGTAAGTAGTTAATTCATATTCATAATTAGTGGAGATATTGTTCTTACCCAAACTGTCTCGCAGGCCCGGAACCTTATCCCAATCAAGCTTTATTCCAGAAGCGACAATCAACCAGTTATAACTAATATTTTTACCGGTTGCAGTCTTGACTATGTTGTTTTCTGGGTCAACTGAAACTACATAGTCCTTAATCCATGTTTGACCCTTGGGGATAACACTGCTTTGGGGACGCACCGAAGATTCAGCTTTCGACTGACCGCCACCGACCAGAGTCCAAAGTGGTTGATAGTAATGTTTTTCACTCGGCTCAATAATTGCAACGTGTTTCACTCCAGAATTCTTCAGCCTAGCTGCCGCACTTATTCCTGCGCTGCCACCACCAATAACCACTACATTGAAACTTAAACCAGACATCGCACCCTCTCCCCGTAGAGCCTGTATACGAAAATCTACTGGCAACCGGCCCCAGTTGTCACTAATTATTAATTGGGCATGCTGGCTCCACCTGAAAAGTCCGTGTTTCCAGTGAGCCCTGAAGGGCTTAATAGAAGCAATTTAAGTTTGGTGGGGCGGGCGGGGCTCGAACCCGCGACCGACGGATTATGAGTCCGCTGCTCTAACCGACTGAGCTACCGCCCCAGCTGACATAGTTTACTCAAATCCGAATTGATGATGCGCTTGCTGTCTTTTTCTCACTATTACCACTTGATCCTAGACTTCATCGTCCAAATTCAATTGAATTTTCAGCCACAACTCTTCTTGTTCAGTTTTGGCGTTTGCGATTCGTTCGAACTCTCGTTGCAACTCCTGTAGTTTCAAGTAATCATTTGTAGCACTGGCCATTTTGAGTTGAATCTGCGTAATCTGATCATTCAGTTGGGTTATTTTTCGCTCCACTTTAGTCAAATCCTTTTGGAGCTGCCAAGCATTCACGCCAGACTTTGGTTTTGTCGGTTGGAAAGCAGCAACTTCTATTTCAGTAGGTTGATCAAGATACTGATCTATTCCGCCAGGGAGATGGCGAAATTCACCAGATCCAGTTAGAAAATACATCTGATCACACACCCGCTCGATGAAATATCGATCATGCGAAACCACAATTAATGTTCCGGCAAAACTATCTAGTAAATCTTCTAGGGACGCTAGCGTTTCAACGTCAAAATCATTTGTTGGTTCATCTAATAAAATCACATTTGGGCCGCTCATCAATATGCGAGTTAACTGCAACCGACGCTTTTCCCCTCCTGACAGATCTGCAACTGGTGTCCACTGCGATGCTGCGTTGAACCCAAGCCGTTCACATAACTGGGAGGCAGATAACTCCTTACCATTTCCTAAATCAACATAGGTCGCAACTTGCTGCACTGCTTCCAGCACGCGCCAGCTTGGATCTAACTCATCCAAATGCTGTGACAGGTAGCCGAGCTTTACCGTGGTTCCAGTCACAAGTTTTCCTGTAGTTGGTTTTGCCGAACCAGTTAATAGTCTTAGTAGTGAAGTTTTGCCAGTGCCATTCGCTCCCAATAAGCCATATCTAATTCCGGGACCAAAGTTGATCGTAACGCCTTTAAGGATTGATTTCGATTCATCAATTGAATAGGCAACATCGGTTAATTCAAATACTCGCTTACCAAGTCGGTTAACGGCGAAATTTAATAACTCTACATTGTTTCTAGGTGGTGGCTCTTTGGAGATAAGTTGATTTGCGGCATCTACTCGAAACTTTGGCTTACTCGTTCGGGCCGGCGCTCCACGGCGCAGCCACGCCAACTCTTTTCGAATTAAATTATTTCGCCTGGCATCTTCTGCTGCAGCCTGTCGTAATCGCTCAGCCTTAGCTAACACATAAGCGCTATAGCCACCGTCATATTCTTCAACTTTACTGCCAACTACTTCCCATACTCGATCTGCAACTTCATCCAAAAACCACCTATCGTGAGTAATCACCACAACAGCTAAATTCTTTCTGCTCTTTAAGTGGTTAGCCAACCAACTTATTCCTTGAATATCTAAATGATTAGTTGGCTCATCTAACAGAATCAAATTCAAATCACTGATTAGGAGTCTTGCCAAACTAATTCTTCGCCGCTCACCACCAGATAACTGACCTAGTTGTTTGGTGAGAATTTCAGGCTGCAAAGAGCCAAATAGTCCCATCACTACTTCTCGAGCTAGCGGGTTAGTTGCCCAGTCATGAGCTGCCTGCTGGTCAAACAAAAATTCTCTTACTGAGTGCAAAGGATCAACAGCATCAATTTGGGCTAGATGTCCCAGTCGAAGTTGATTATTCTGCGTATAGCGACCGGAATCTGGCACCTCCACACCAGCCAGAATTTTTAGCAATGTTGATTTGCCACCGCCATTTATTCCAACAACACCTATTCGCTCGCTGGCTGCAACGCCTAAGGAAACTCCGTCTAGAACATTCCCTTTGCCATAGGACTTAGTGATAACTTCTGCGTTGATTAGATTTACCATACCCGCTAACCATAAAGTGTTATCCCAGAGGCTAAGTCTGCAGGTTAGGCCAAGCCAATTAGTGAGACCAATAAACTAAAAAATATAAAGCTACCGGCCAGTGCGCCAGCTAGGGTTGGGATAAGGGCTCTTTTTCCTACCATGCGCTTTGCGGCAAAGCCGTATCGAACGGACTGAACACATGGCGTCAACATGACAATGCCTACTGGTACAGAGATGATGAATCGATCAATAACTGGTCCATCAATTACTGATTGTCCTTCTCCATAGCCTAAAGCCCAGAAAATAAAGTAGCCAGTTAACTGACCCAAAAGGTAGAAAACTGGGATTGAGATGGCCCAGAATATTGATAGCCGCTGATATTTATTCATTCCTTAAGTTTAGTTGCTTATACAACTGAAAATTTCCTAACCATTCCCTTCCCGAGAGTTTATAAATTATGGGACTCGCCTTGTGATGGAATCAAAATCTGTTTGGCATGACTGGTCAGAATCAATTTCTGCATCGCATTTGATGCTTCCGGTTCACCATGGACCAAGAATATTTTTTCAGCCGTCGCCCCGCTCTCAAACAGCCAACTCAATAATTCAGCTTGATCGGCATGAACTGATAGCCCAGGGAGATAAACCACTTCTGCCGCGACCGCGACATGGGAGCCATGCATCTTTATGGTCGGCTCACCATCAAGCAATGATCTACCTCTGGTGCCAGGCGCTTGGAATCCAACCAAGATCACGGTATTTCGCTTATCAGGCAACAGCCGTGCTAGGTGATGCACTACACGTCCACCAGTTGCCATTCCGCTTGCCGCGATAATGATCGCTGGTCGCTTTAGATGATTTAAAGCTTTGCTATCGCTCACACTCTGGGTCTCAAAAAAATTCGCCATCTGAAAAATGTCAATATTTTCTAAAGCTCTAATCTCAGCATTAATCTCAGCGCTGTCTTCAGCAATTGCATCTCGATAACAATCCATTGCTGCAGATGCCATTGGCGAGTCAACAAAGATTGGTACGTCTGGAATCTGGTTTGATTCAACTAATTCTTTCAATTGCATTAGCAGCACTTCAGTTCGATCAACCGCAAACGCTGGAATTAGAACGGTACCGCCACGCTCAACCGTTCGATTGATGGTGTCCGCCAGAATCGTTCCTGGATCTTGATGCAGTCGGTCACCATAGGTTGATTCAACAATAATCGCGTCATAATTCTTTGATTCGATTGCATCAGGTGGTGCTAGAATTGGATGCTCCGGGCGACCTAAATCACCAGAGAACAACAAAGATTTATCCGCTGCAGTCAACTCAACAAAGGCAGCACCAAGAATGTGGCCACTTGGAGAAAACTTGACTTTGCAGTTTGGCGTTACTTGTACTTCTTCTCGGAAATTTACTATCTCAAATAACTTGATTGCCGCTTCGGCATCATCATCGGTATATAGCGGTAGGGGTGGATTATGTTTAGAGAAGCCTCGCACTCGGGCAAACTCCGCATCTTCCATCTGAATTTTGGCACTGTCGCGCAGAATAATCTCTGCCAACTTAGCCGTGTATTTTGTTAGAAATATCTTTCCGTTAAATCCTTGCCTAACTAATCTTGGTAAATAGCCACAATGATCTAAGTGGGCATGAGTTACCACAATGGCATCTATCTCACTTGGATTAACCGGAAATGTCTGCCAATTGCGTAATCTCAGCTCTTTAATTCCCTGAAACATGCCGCAGTCAACTAAGACTTTTTCACTATCGATTTGGACCAAAAACTTACTGCCCGTGACGGTACCGGCGGCGCCAAGAAAATCTATGCTGACTGACATAGCCTAAATCTACTGCTGGCT
>JBJOHY010000104.1:0-4365 GCA_046047475.1 Actinomycetota bacterium
AAGTTGGAATCGGGTTTTGCTTCGCGCCACAGTTTCATCCGGCGATGAAAAATGTTGCACCGATAAGAAAAGAGCTGGGAGTGCCGACAATTTTCAACATTTTAGGTCCGCTCGCAAATCCGGCACAACCTAAATCAATGTTGGTTGGGGTTGCCGATCCCAATCGTTCAGAACTGATGGCCGAAGTGCTATCAAATCGTGAATGCGTTGGGTTCATTGCCAGCGGCGATGATGGACTTGATGAAATTACAGTAACCACTAGCTCTACCATGCTTCAGTTTGGCACTTCCCAAACAAAATTTAGCTTTGATCCTACTAAGTTTGGGATCAAGTTAGCTGAACCCGAATTATTAGCTGGCGGTGATGCGGCGATGAATGCCAAGTACCTGGTGCAAACCCTTACTAGTGATGAAAATTCGCCAAAGATTCAAGCAATTCGGGCAGCAGCCGTTTTAAATGCAGCTGCCGGTTTGGTGGCGTATTGGCAAAAAACTAATCAACATAATGAACTTATGTTTGAACAAATGATGCAACTTGCGGTGGACACTTCATTTGAAGTTGTGCAATCCGGAACTGCCTTAGCAAAGTTAACTCAGTGGCAGCAATTCTGCACTTCGATCAAATAGCGCAGCAAAATCCGCCAAATTGAGCAGTAGTTCAGCTTCGCCAATTGCTGCTGGCGCATCGTCATAACCAGCAAGGGCTTTTGCTGGGATAAGACCACGAGGCTCAACCTGTTCAGCACTTTGCCGAAGTGCTTTACTTAAAGTTTCCGCTTGTGCTAAATCTGCAGCAGCGCCAGCTGCGACTAATCTGCCGTGGCGAATAACATGGACCTCGATTTGAGTTGATGATTGCGTGACTGAAACGAACTCAGCAATTCGAGATATCTCGCGTAATTTTGCGATCCGGTTAATTCCGCGAATCGCATAATCAAGTAAATCCTTGAGTCGTTGGGCTTCCTCAAATCGCTCTGCAGTTGCTAACTGTCTGATTCGGCTCATAAGCGCATCAACCAATAGTTCTTTATCACCTAACATGATTGACTTAACAACGTCTACAGTTGCTAAGTAGTCATCGATGGGATCTTGCTGACAAGGCATACTGCAGTGATTTATTTCGCCACGGATGCAGCCGGGGTGGTTAGGTCTGGTTGCCAATTTATCGACACAGTCACGCAGTTTGAATTGATCGTTCAAGAAATCACCGAGCTCATCTGCAACTATTTTCTTATTGAAAGGACCAATTGCAGGCTGCTCTAGCCCTGGTGGCGTCTTGCTCGAGATTAACCGCGGCACAGATTCGTTATTGAAATACAACCACCAGATTTTTTCTGGATTTCTTGCAACTCGATTTGCCGGTGGGCGATGCTGTGCAATGAGTCGTAACTCTCTTACGCGGGCTTCAAGTGCCGTGCTGCAAACTACGGTGCTGACCGAATGTGTAATCGCAATTGCGTCGCGGACATGCTTTCGATTCTCACCTCTAGTAAAGTAGGAGCGAACTCGCTTTTTAAGATCTTGACTCACTCCCACATAAAGCACATTGCTTTGAGCATCTTTAAACAAATAGCAGCCTGGCTGATTTGGAACTGACTCTGCAAGTTTTGCCTTGGCACGAATTTGTTCAGGCATCTTAGGCGTTAACTGTTGCAAATCAGCTAGTTCATAAATTCCCATTCGCCCTAATCGCTCAAGTAGGGCGTGAAATACCTCAACTGTTGCTTGAGCATCGGCAAGAGCTCGATGATTTGGTTGTATTTTTGTACCAAATCGCTCTGCGAGAGTTGCAAGTTTTCGATTTCTAACTTCATCTCTGCCAAGTGCAAGTTTGGCTAACTGAACCGTGTCGAGTGCTTTTGGTAAGTTCCAGTTATAGCCGTGTCTAAGAGCAGCTGATTTCAAAAAACCAATATCAAATCTAGCATTGTGCGCCACGGGGATTGCGCCAGCGACAAACTCAAAAAAATGTGGAAGCACCTCTGAAATTTTTGGCGCCGCTATCACCATACTTGTGGTAATTCCAGTTAAGACTTGAATTTGAATCGGAATGGCAGTGCCTGGATTAACTAAAGTTTGAAATTCACCAATGACTTCGCCGCCCTTTACCTTCACGATTCCGATCTCTGTTATGGAATCGGTTTCGGCGCTGCCGCCAGTTGTCTCGATGTCCAGTACGGCAAACGTCACCTCATGCAATGGCTGCCCGAGATCCTCAAAGGCGATTTGCTCATGCATAGGCGGAATGTAATACCGCATCCCGACAGTTGGTTCTGTACGCTCCGGGTGTGGAAATACCAAAATTGCCAGACGCAAAAACTAGATGGCGTTGCAGCCGATGTGGAAATTTAACCAGGTTTGATGTAACTCGAAACCAACGAGCCCAAGAGTTTTGGCACTTTGACTTAGCAGGCGAACCAGAAGTAGAAGAGCGAACGCTAGAAGTTGATGAAATTGTCGAAGTAAAGTGCCGTTGGTGCGGCACGGGCGCGGCAGTTGAGTTAGTCATGCGAGTGGACGAAACACAGTGACCCACCACCACGTTGCGGTGTTAGGTACTGGATCTTGGGGCACCGTATTTGCAAAACTACTCGAACTTAATGGACAAAAAGTTAAGTTTTGGGGATCAGACCCGAGTGTAATTAGTGGAATTGCAGCAACACGTAGGAATCCAAAGTTTCAGTCGGAGTTATTACTATCTTCACTAGTTGAGGCAACATCAGATCCAGCCGATGCGCTAACTAATGCGCAGCTTGTTGTGTTGGCAGTGCCAGCCCAACGGCTACGCGCGAACTTGGAGAATTGGTCAGCCCTAATTCCAGAAGATGCCATCGTGCTTAGCCTGATCAAGGGACTTGAGCATGATTCGGGACTGCGAGTTAGTGAAGTGGTTTCGGAATTTGTATCGAACAAATTTGCCGTGCTTAGCGGGCCAAATTTGGCTACTGAAATCGCCGCAGGTCAACTAGCGGCAGCAACTGTGGCAGCCACGGATTCATCGGCCGCGAGATTAATTCAGGAGACTTGTTCATCAAATAACTTCAAAATATATCGAAGCGAAGATGTCGTTGGTGTAGAAATTGCTGGAACCACAAAAAATATCATCTCATTGGCAACCGGAATTGTTATTGGTTTGGGATTTGGTGAGAATGCTCAAGCAGCCATGCTAACGCGAGGCCTGGCTGAGATGGTTGCAATTGGGGTAGCAGCTGGTGGAAAACCAGAAACATTCTTAGGCCTTGCTGGCATCGGCGATTTAATTGCAACAAGTCAATCTCCACATTCGAGAAATCGCAGCTTCGGCGTGCTACTTGGCGAAGGCCTGAGGATTAGTGAAGCTACTGCCCAAATTGGCCAAACGGTTGAAGCGATGAAATCAACTGATCCGATTTTGGCGATGGCACGGAAACACGGTCTAGAGCTGCCAATAATTTCTCACGTGGCAGAAATACTCAATGGCAAGAAGCCCGCCAGATCAATACTTGAGGTGTTCGATTCAGCTGATCATCGAGATGAGCAATACTAAATTTTTTTCAGCGAGGCTAGCAATCCACTCAATTTTGTATTAATTGCAATCTCATCTTGCCTTCTGAGTAAAGCAATCGGGGTTCGGCGGCGCAGTAAATCATCGCCGGTTACCACATGTTCATTTTCTGCAATAAATTGCAATTCTCCATAAGTGAAACCTAATCCGGGGAAAACTAACGCAGCAGCGCTGGGATCACGTTGCCAGATCTTAAGAATCTCGGCGGACTGTTCACCATGGCGACGCCAGATTTCAGTTGCAATTATCTCCGCATTAGTGGGGAAATGTGCTGTGACATCGTTAATCAAACTTGCTGGTACAGTGGCGGAAGGTTCACCAATCCATGATTTCTCTTTTGCAATTTTGATGCCAAGCTTCTTAACCAACTCAACCACTTCGTAGCCTACGTTAATACAATCTGTTAATTTTCCACCAAAGATCGAGATAGCCCGAAGTTCTGGTCGCAGTTCAACCACATGTTTTCGAGATAGCGAGATCCAATCTACTTCTTCGAGTTCGTTCGTGTTTGTAATTACGAGTGGGCGCACACCGCATCGCTCGGCAATGACGTCCGCTTTAGTGAGCGGAGCGCTCAACTTCAAACAGCGATTTGCCTGCGCCAGTAAGAACTCACGATCTTCATCAGTGACGTCTACCTCGGGCTGTGCGGCTGGCGTATCAGTGGTACCAATAACAGTGCGATCATGCATTGGCAGGACATAAAACAGCCGTCCTCGATCATCGAAGAAAGCTAATACTTTTTCCCCAGTTTCAATTCGCGGAACAATTAAATGCACACCTTTTGAGATAACAATTTTAATTGAGGTCGGAATTTGATAA
>JBJOHY010000105.1:0-4383 GCA_046047475.1 Actinomycetota bacterium
TTACTAAGCCGCGATTAATTCCGACCATTCCAGTTTCTATCTGTTCGGCCATCTTCAAGCCACGGGCTAAGTTTTCAGTGAAAACGTATCCGACTAGGCCAAACTCAGTGTCATTGGCGAATGCGATTGCTTCTTCGTCGGATTCGATTCGGGTAATTGCTGCCACTGGACCAAAAATTTCCTCGCCCAACAGCGGGGAATCCTTGGGCACATCACCTAAAACAGTCGCCGCGTAAAAGGCACCTGGTCCATTTGTACCAATGCCACCAAGTGCAGCTTTGCCCCCTCGCTTGACCGCATCAATTACCAACTGCGCAACGCGATCATGAGCTTTTCTTGAGACTAGCGGAGCTAAAGTTGTCTTTGGATCAGTGCCATGACCTGGTTGTAGTTTGGCCATTTCAGCACTTAACCGTGAGACAAACTCATCATGAACTTGTGAATGGACAATAAATCTATTTGCTGCAGTGCAGGCCTGGCCACAATTTCGCATTTTTGCAATCATCGCACCTTCGATGGCTTTATCTAGATCAGCATCTTCCATCACAATGAATGGCCCATTGCCGCCTAACTCCATCGACGAGCGCAAAATGCGACCAGCTGCTTTCTCGAGCAGCATTCGACCTATCGGAGTTGAGCCGGTAAACGATAGTTTTCTTACTTCTGGATGCGAGAAAGCAGCATCAGTAATCTCATTCGGGTTTTTAGTCGTTAATACGGTTAGCACCCCAGGTTCAACGCCAGCATCCAAAAATACTTGCGCAATTGCAAATGCGGTAAGCGGTGTTTCAGTTGCTGGCTTCACCACTACTGCATTTCCAGCAGCCAATGCCGGACCAATCTTTCTAGTCATCATGGCAGCGGGGAAGTTCCATGGCGTGATTAGGTAAGCAATTCCAATTGGTTGCTTAACTGTAAGAATTCGGTGCACACCTGATGGTGCAGTTCGAAGCTCGCCACCAATTCGGACTGTTTCTTCAGAGAACCAACGAAGAAACTCTGCCGCGTAAACTACTTCATTTCTTGCTTCAACTAACGTTTTCCCGCTTTCTAGTGTCATCAATAGTGCGATGTCATCAGCACGCTCAACCATAAGATCAAACGAACGACGAAGAATTTCGGCACGTTCTCTTGGCGAAACTTTTGCCCATTTCTGTTGTGCCAGATGCATTTCATCTAATACTGCAAGTAGATCAGCGCCAGTGGCATTACCAACTGTCAGAA
Organism: Actinomycetota bacterium; assembly: GCA_046047475.1. Lineage (GTDB taxonomy): Bacteria > Actinomycetota > Actinomycetes > S36-B12 > UBA5976 > AcAMD-5. The sequence goes on from JBJOHY010000105.1 coordinate 1,225, forward strand.
GTACTTCACCATTGGCTGGGTCAGTCACTGGAATTGGTTCACCGCTGGTTGTCGACCAACGGCCAGCTAGCAGGGATTGGTGTGGAACGGTCTTGAGAACGGCTTGAGCACGGGCCTGATCGGATACCGGGGCTGCCACTGGAAGATTTGAAGTAGTCATGGGCGCATCTTCTCACGAAGACCCAGCGACACGCAGCCGAGATTGCCCAGACCAACGGCGACTGCAGTAGAGACTTACCCCATGGAAAAGCACGCTTCCCCCGTGCCGGCCCGGTCGATGAGTCGACGGGTGCCTGCTCAGGCCTCATTTCAGTTGATTCGTGGCAGCGCAATCCTGCTGTTATTTATTGGATTAATCATGGTGCTTAGTTCCTCATACTACGAATCGAAATTGGTCTACGGCAGCGAGTTCACCATATTTTTCCGGCAGTCTTTGTACGCCTTGCTGGGCGCAATTGCATTAGTGATTCTCGCAAAAATTGACCTTGATGTGTTTCGTCGATTAACCCCGCTAATTTTGCTCGGCGTTGTTGGTCTATTACTCCTGGTGTTTATTCCCGGCTTGGGTTCAACAGTTGGCGGTCAAACTAACTGGTTAGATTTTGGTTTCGGAATTCGGCTCCAACCTAGTGAATTCGCGAAATCTGCACTCATTGTTTTTGGCGCACATCAACTTGCAACTCGGCATCAGTTTCTAAATTCAAAATCTACCTATGTAGCACCGGTGATTTTTTCTACTGGATTAGTGATGGCGTTGATAATGTTTGCAGGGGATCTTGGCAACGCCGTGGTTATCGGCTTAGCTGTCGGATTGATGCTCTTTGTTGCTAATGCACCACTTCGATATTTTGCTGGGGCAGCAGTGATTGGCACTGGCGTGATCGGAATCATGGCTTATTTGCGGCCATATCGAATCCAGCGAATCACATCGTGGTTAAATCCAGAAGCTGATCCTGAAGGTGCTGGATTTCAGGCAATGCATGCCAAGTTTGCGCTGGCTTCTGGTGGTTTTTTTGGACAAGGACTTGGTGCAAGTCGCGAAAAGTGGGGAACGTTGCCGGAAGCGCATACCGATTTCATTTTTGCCATCATTGGCGAAGAGTTGGGGATGTTGGGTGCGATTGCAATTTTGACCTTGTTCTTAGTTCTTTGCGCTGGAATCATCACGTTAGGTCGAAACAGCAGTTCGGATTTTGTCAGATATGTTTGCGCTGGCGCAGTTGGCTGGATTGGTGGTCAAGCGATGATCAATATCGGTGCGGTGCTTGGCGTGCTGCCAATTATGGGCGTTCCGCTTCCGCTGGTTTCAACGGGCGGTTCCGCGTTAATCCCAACTTTGGCAATGATCGGTTTGTTGCTGGCGTTTGCTCAGCGAGAGATAGCTGATGCTGCGTCTGAGGAAAGTGCTGAGAAGAATTAGAAATGCGTGTGGTACTTGCCGGTGGCGGAACTGCAGGACATGTTGAACCGGCGATTGCTATTGCAGCCGAACTTGAGGCCGCTGGACTTGCAACCCGTTCCGAGATTTACTTTGTCGGCGGTTTTCGTGGCTTAGAGGGAAAGTTAGTGCCAGCGCGCGGTTTTCAACTTCAGCAAATAAATATTGTTGGCTTACCGAGAAAACTGAGCCTGGCGTTAATTAAGTATCCATTCATGCTGTGGCGGGCAAGATCTCGTCTGGTCCAGTTCTTGAAAGAAATAAGACCTGACGTTGTTGTTGGTTTTGGCGGGTATGTTGCTGCCCCCACCTATCTGGCAGCAAAAAAATTGGGAATTCCAATTGTGGTCCATGAAGCGAATGCTCGACCTGGAGTTGCAAATCGCCGAGCTTCAAAATTTGCCGATTTGGTAATTGATAGCTTTGCCGGCAGCATTCCAAAGGCAAAAACTCTTGGTGTACCAGTTAGAGCCGAATTAGTTGCACTGAATCGTGCACAAGCAAAGATGTCAGCTCGAGCGCACTTTGGTTTTGCTGGCAGCAATCCGCTCTTACTAGTTTTTGGTGGATCACAAGGTGCAGAGCGGATTAATCAAGCAGTTTCCGAAATCGCACCCACTCTTACATCTGCTGGTGTGGATATTCTGCATATTGTTGGGGATCTGAATCTTGCGAAGTATCAGTCGTTGACGCATCAAAGCGCTGGCGAATACAAAGTATTCGGTTACTGCAATCGAATGGATTTAGCTTATGCTGCAGCTGATTTAGCCGTAACTAGATCCGGCGCATTGACGGTGGCTGAATTGGCAGTGGTTGGACTACCAGCAATTTTAGTGCCATATCCAGTAGGCAATGGCGAACAAGAATTTAATGCCGCTGAATTAGTGGCAGTTGGTGGCGGAAAACTATTGCTCAATGCCGATTGCACGCCCGCAAAGTTGAAGTTAATGATCACGCCATTAATTAAGTCTCCGCAGGATTTGCAGGAAATGTCTGCAATGGCAAAATCTATTGCTCGACCAAATGCCGCAAGAGAGATTGTGAACGCAGTTAAGTTGGTGGTGAAATGACGTCGCTACCTAAATCTGGAATACACATCATCGGAATTGGCGGTGCCGGCATGTCTGCGATTGCCCGGGTGCTGATTGGTCGTGGATATCAGGTTTCAGGCTCTGATGCGAAAGACTCAAAACGGTTATTGATGCTTAGACAATTGGGAATAAAAGTGTCAGTGGGACATCAAGCTGAGAACTTGATTGGGGTGAAGCTCGTTGTCGCTTCAACTGCTGTTCCGGCGACAAATATTGAGATTTCAACAGCAAAGGAATTGAACATTCCGGTAATTAGTCGAGCAGAAGCCCTGGCCTTGATTGTTGCGGATGCAAAAGTTATCGCAGTTGCCGGCACTCACGGCAAGACCACAACCACATCGATGACCACAGTAGCGCTGCAGTCTCTTGGTATAGACCCATCTTTCATCATTGGCAGTGAACTTAATGAAACCGGTAGCAACGGACACCATGGCGAATCTGAGATGTTTTTGGTTGAAGCAGATGAAAGTGATGGCACTTTCCTCTGGCTTAAGCCGCAAATTGGTGTTATCACGAACATTGAGGCGGATCATCTAGATCGTTGGGAATCGCTCAATGAGATTGCAAATGCATTCTATGAATTTGGCATGTCTTGTGAATTAGGTGTGGTTAGTTGCGCCGATGATAACG
>JBJOHY010000106.1:0-8749 GCA_046047475.1 Actinomycetota bacterium
GGTTAGTAATGCGTAGCTTTGCCTGATGGAACACTTCATCCAACATAGCTTCCGTTAATCGACCGGTGAAGGTGTTTTGCTGACTTACGTGATAGCTACCAATCAGCCAAATTGATTTTCCATCGCGAGTGAATTCCAAAATTTCACCATGTCCAAATTTCTTTTTTGCACCATTTAAACCACGTTGTTGTAAAGCAGAAATTGATTGCTCCCAAGCAAATCCGCCTAACGCAATCATGACTTTCAAGTTTGGTTCCAAGAACGCCAATTCAGCTAAAAACCAGTGACTGCAGTTATCTCGTTCGGTTGGAGTTGGTTTGTTTCCCGGTGGTGCACACCTAACGGCTGCTAACACGCGCGAATTAATTAAAGTCAGCCCATCGCCCGCATGTTCACTCGTTGGTTGATTAGCAAAACCCGCTTTATGCATCGCTCGATACAACCAATCACCACTTCTATCTCCGGTGAAAATTCGACCAGTTCGATTTGCGCCGTTTGCCGCTGGCGCCAACCCAACAACTAGCAACGCTGGTTGTTCATCACCAAATCCAGTTGCTGGTCTTCCCCAATATGGTTGATCCTCAAAAGATTTTCGTTTTGTAATGGCAACTTCTTCCCGCCACTTAACCAATCTTGGACAGGCTCGGCAGACAGATATAGCAGCCGAAAGTTCCGTTAACGAATTCGTATTTGTTAACTTCTTTACCTGTGCAGCAGTTTTTGCGATAGGAGTTTGACTCGATGCAAAATCCATAGGCCAGCCAGTGCCAGGTTTGACTGGCGAATTGAATACTTGCTTTGTAATTGGATGCGGCAGATCAGACATTTAACTCACCAGACTAAGCGCTAATCCATCCAAAATATCATGTTCACTAACTACTAATTCTGGTAGTCCAACTTCAGCCATAATTAAATCCAACACCAGAGCACCAGCTGATATCACATCAACCCGGCCAGGATGCATGACGGGAATTGCCGCCTTTTGGGCACGAGTCATCTTGCGAAGATCTGCTGCTACTGCGGAGATATCACTTGCTGAAATCACCGCACCGTGCAGCAATTCACTTTGATAGCTACGGTGACCTAGCGCAATTGCCGCAACGGTGGTTACCGTTCCAGCAACCCCGATAATCGAATTTGCCGATTTCAAGTCAACACTGCTGCTTGCAGTTGCAATTGCTGCCGTTATGTCAGCTGAAGCTTGGGCCAGCTTTTCAGCTGAAACAATTTCCTGCATGCCATGTCGCTCGGCCATTCTTACGCACCCGATGTTTACCGAAATTGCCTGAGTCGGTGCAACATCCCCGAGCACAAACTCAGTTGATCCACCGCCGATATCAATCACTAAATATAGCGACTTGCCAAGTTTGCCTTGGGTTTTCAACGATGTTGTTGCGCCAATAAATGAAAGTGTCGCTTCTTCATCTCCACTGATTACTTCTGGCGCAACCCCAAACATTTCCTCAATTGGAATTGTAAACAAATGACGATTTTTCGCGTCTCTGGTTGCACTCGTTGCGCCAAATCTAACTTTTGTTGCACCAAGCTTTCCTAAAATATCGGAATACTGCGCCGCAACTCTTACGGTACGTTCAATCGCGTCAATCGAGAATTCGCCCGTCTTATCTACACCTTCACCAAGTCGAACTATCTCTAATTGTCGATGCAGCTCATGCAAGCTGCCATCTGGCAATACTTCAGCAACTAAAAGTCGAATCGAATTGGTACCGCAATCAATTGCCGCTACTACTTCATTATTCATCTGAAACGCAAGCTCCGGTTTCCCACCAATTTGGAAGTTTGGCTAACGCTAACTCACCTATTGGATTAACGCCATCACCCGTAGCCAAACTGTGAGCTATTAGGGCGTGCAGGCATTTCACTCGGGTTGGCATGCCGCCTGCTGAGAAATCTAACTTTTCGGGCAGCACTTCAATTTCATTTCTTCGCTGCAAGTAATCTTGATGGGCTAACTGATACCTTGCTTTTAGTTCAGAATCAACTTCTAACTGTTCTTCTAGTTCTTTCATTAAGCCGCTGCCCTCTAGGGTGCCAATCGCCGAATTTAATTTTGGACATGTGGCGTAGAACAGCGTCGGAAATGGTTCTCCATCAGGAAGTCGAGGATCATTTTCAATCACTGCTGGTTTTCCACACGGACATCGAAACGCAACAGCTCGAACACCACGTGGCTCGCGATCAATTTGTTTTGCTACTGCTGCTAAATCACTATCCGAGATAGGCACAATTAATCTTTCTCAACCGGCATAGATGCTGGCAATTTTTCACCAAGCGGAGCTTCGCCCAAGCCGGCTATCACTGCTGACTGCCACAAATTTGCATACCAAGGATTAGTTGTGATGGCTTCAGCTGCAACAAATTTAGTTCGAACTGCATCTTCGCCAGCTTCTGCTGGATCCAAGACGACATACGCAATTTCACCTGGCATTACCAGGTTTAATCGCTCGCGAGCCTGCGCAATCACATAGGCCTGGTCTGACCAACGAACTACTTGTTCTCGTAACGACTCCACCTCGGCCAACATCTGCGCGTTCTCTCGCTCTAATTGAGCAATCTCTAATCGCTGTTGCAGCAAGGTTCTTGCTGGCACTGCCATTGAGGCAACTATCACTAACAAGGTAAGCCCAAGAATGACACCACGCCCGGTTGGCAGATTTGCCAACTGTCTAATGCTGGGAGTTGCTTTATTGCTCACGATTACTTGAATCTAGGAAATGCTGCTTTACCAGCATATTTTGCATTGCTACCTAGCTCAGCTTCAATCCGAAGCAATTGATTGTATTTTGCAACACGCTCACTTCTTGCTGGTGCACCAGTTTTGATCTGACCGGATGAAGTTGCGACTGCCAAATCAGCAATGGTGACATCTTCAGTCTCACCAGATCGGTGACTCATCATGCATTTGTAGCCAGCCTGGTGAGCCATCTCAACTGCTGCCAAAGTTTCGGTAAGTGAACCAATTTGGTTCACCTTTACCAATAGGGCATTCGCAACTGAATCCTTGATGCCCTTTGCTAATCGTTCTGGATTAGTAACGAAGAGATCATCGCCGACAAGTTGCACTTTCTCACCAAGTCGATTTGTAATCTCTGACCAGCCAGCCCAGTCATCTTCGCTCATTGGATCTTCAATACTAACCATTGGATATGAATCCACTAAAGATGCGTAGTAGTCAACCATTTGGGACGCAGTTAGTGACTTGCCTTCGAAGCTGTAATTTCCAGCAGAGAAAAATTCAGTCGCTGCAACATCAAGTGCTAATGCGACATCCTTGCCAAGTTGATAACCAGCCTTTTCAACAGCTACTGCAATTAGATCAAGTGCTGATCGATTATCTGGTAGATCTGGTGCAAAACCACCTTCATCACCTAACCCAGTTGCATACCCTTTTGATTTCAACACTGATTTCAAACTATGGTAAACCTCAACACCACAACGAAGCGCTTCACTAAAGGTTGTTGCACCAATTGGTGCCACCATGAATTCTTGGATATCAACACCAGTATCCGCGTGCGCGCCACCATTGAGAATGTTCATCATCGGTACTGGCAATAGATTTGCGGATGCGCCGCCTAAATAGGCATAAAGGGGCTTACCAGAACTTGCGGCAGCAGCTTTGGCTGCAGCCAACGAAACTCCCAAAATTGCATTCGCGCCCAGATTCGACTTAGTTGCGGTGCCATCCAACGCAATCATTGCGTTATCAATCCCAGCTTGATCTGAAATTTCGAACTTGCCAATCAATGCAGCTGCAATCTGAGTTTCTACTGCCGTAACCGCTTTGGTTACTCCTTTGCCAAGGTAGCGAGCACCACCATCGCGCAATTCATGTGCTTCAAATGCGCCAGTTGATGCACCCGAGGGCACTGCTGCTCGAGCGGTTATTTGGTTATCCAGCAGTAAATCCACCTCAACTGTTGGATTTCCCCGCGAATCTAATATTTCCCGAGCGGATACTTTGGCAATTTTTGGCACTATGACTCCTTCACAAGTTTCGGGCTAAGGGTAGTGGCTGTGGCCGCTATAACTACTAAAGATGCGCGGATTTAAGAATCGTGGAACGCTGGTGGCGTGAGCACGCCATCTAATCCAATTAGTTTCCCGCTGGTATATGGCGAACCTGATCAAACTACCCCAGACCCTGGACTATTTGGGCCAGAAAGTATTTCGTGGCAACTACATGCCGATGCTGCAGCTGGGATAGGCGGAGTTCGGGCATTGCTAATGCAGGCACTGCATCCAGAAGCAATGGCTGGAGTTGCTAAACACTCGACATATAAAACAGATCCGTGGGGTCGACTAGCTAGAACTGCGGAATATATTTCAGTTATCACGTTTGGCACAACTGTCGAAGCTGAAACTGCTGCTGCGCGCGTTAAACAAGTACACCAACGATTGGGCGTAGATCGACCAGATTTGTTGCTCTGGGTACATCTTGGTTTTGTCGATTCGCTGCTTCGCGCCGCTCAGCGCTCCGGTCTTGCGATTACTGAAAGTGACGCTGACAAATACGTTGCCGAGCAAGTAATCGCAGCTGAACTACTAGGCGCACCAGATGCGCCGCGAACTCAAGCAGAATTAGAAACTGCAATTGAAGAATTCATGCCGGTATTGTCAGCAAGCAAAGAAGCTAAAGATGCCGCTCGATTTATTGCATTCCCACCGATGTCCTTAACTACCAGAATGCTCACCCCGGCTGCCCCTGCTTGGGCATCAGTAGCAGCAACCGCATTTGCGTTATTGCCAGCTTGGGGCCGGCAAATGTATGGCGGAGGATTGTTCGGACCAGTGCTAGCACTTCCAATCATGGATGACCAAGGAACATTTGCAATTAAAGCTTGGCGAAATGCAATTTCATTCTTGCCACCACAATTATTAGCCAGCCCACATGTTGCTGCTGCGAAAAATCGGCTAGGGCTTTAGTTGTTTTCTGCTGATTTAACTTTTTCTTCGTAATCACGAATCGCTGCTCGTAAAGCTGCTTCTGGATCAATTTTCTGCTTTCGAGCATGATTAACTAATGCAAAAAGTAATTTGCCAATGCTCTCAGTAGAATTTAATTCAGCAATGACTTCAGCGGGAAGATTTAAATCAATTGCAATCTCAAGTTGCTTGGTACGCTTCTGAACTTTAGTCGCATGCATCAAGGCTGGCAGTGTCTTTGGAATTCCATCAAGCAATGAAGAGCGACCTTTTTCGGTTTTTTTCTGCTGATGCCATATTGCTTCAACATCGGATGCTGATGCTGCTTCTTCGCCAGCAAACACATGTGGGTGTCGGGACATCAATTTTGTTGCCTTTAATTCAGCAATCTGATCCAAGTCAAATGGATCGCTATCGTGCTCTTCCGCCAGTCGAGCATGGAATACCACTTGCAGCAACACATCCCCAAGCTCTTCTCGAAGGTCTTGACGATCGCCGGTTTCGACTGCCTCGATTAATTCATGTGACTCTTCGAGTAGATACTCCAACAACGATTGATGAGTTTGTTCAGCATCCCACGGACATCCGCCTGGAGAGCGAAGTACATTCATCACCGCAACCAATTTGGCAACACCAGACAGCATTTCAATGGGTGTTGTCATATTTAGTCACTCCTGCGGTGAGAAAACTAACGGATTCGTAGTTGGGCCAACTGTTGCTTGTGTCTTATCCCATTCACCATATCGCGGGGACACTTCTACGTTTGCGGTGTCGACCCAGGCAAAAAGAAATGATTCAAATGCAGCCGATTTATCAGTTTCACTGCCAGATGGTTGCAGCTTAGTTCCAATCTTTGAAACGTAAAGTGAGATTTCAAATACGCTGTTGATTAGTGAAGGTGGAATAGCCTGCTGTAAGCCAGCTTCGATTAACGCAGCTTCAGTTCCAAAATCAGCCTTTACACGAGAACGCTCAGCTGCAATTTCAGAATCACTCACAAAAACCTCAGCTTCTTCACCTAATTTGCGTACCACTTCTAGAATTACCAAACGATTAAGTACAGTTGTCGCAAGCTCAGCATCTGATGCACCAAGTTGGCTAGCCGATACTTCAGCAGTTAACTCATTCATGGCGGCTGCCAGCGCGGATTCGGAGATCTCAGTTCCAGCAACCGTGGCAGCACTGCCAGCGTTGACTGCACCACAGCCAGCTAGCAGCAAAGTAGCCATCGCTAGTACCAAAAGGTTACGCACTCTCATTTGATCTCCTTGTTGTGATCGGTGATTCGATCGCAGTTTCAATTACCTTCCGAGTCCAACTCAATAAATCTAAATCTTCCTTATTGAGCGGTACCAGAATACTTCGAGTAGCCGGCTTGATAATCGATCCTGGGTAAAGTCTAGTAAGTCGGACGCGCATCGAGTCAGCTAAGGTAACTGGCGCAAATCTAACATTCTTGCCTTGCAAGATTATCTCGGTAAGTCCCACCTGTTTGGCATAGATACGAAGTCTTGCAACATCAAATAACGCAGTAACTACATCCGGCAACTGGCCATACCGATCGCTGAGTTCTGCTTCTACATCAGCTAGCGCAGCAGCGTCCCCAGCCTGACTTATTCGGCGATATGCCTCTAGCCGCAAACGCTCTTCACTAATCCAATCATGTGGGATGTGAGCATTTATCGGTAGTTCTAAGCGAACTTCAGTATTGGTTTCAGTTGGCAAGCCCCGATAATCATTTAGAGCTTCCCCCACCATGCGAATGTATAAATCAAAGCCAACATCAGCAATGTGACCACTTTGTTCGCCGCCCAGCAGATTACCGGCGCCTCTAATCTCTAAATCTTTTAGGGCAACAGCCATTCCAGCGCCAAGCGAATTTTGTTGAGCAATAGTCACCAGTCGCTCGTGTGCCACATCAGTTAATGCTCGGTCTGCGCTATGGAAGAAGTAGGCATATCCACGTTCTCGACTTCGGCCAACTCGTCCCCGAAGCTGATGAAGTTGGGATAGCCCCAACATTTCAGCTCGATCGACAATCAACGTATTAGCATTTGGAATGTCAAGGCCAGATTCGACAATTGTGGTGCAAACCAATACATCAATCTCTCGCTCCCAAAACTTAATCACTGTCTGCTCTAGCGCAGTTTCGCTCATCTGGCCATGCGCCACTGCGATTCGCGCTTGTGGTACCAATTCTTGTATTTGTTGAGCAACCCGATCAATGCTCTCTACTCGATTGTGCACATAGAAAACTTGTCCATCACGAATCAACTCGCGCTTAATCGCAGCACCGATTTGACCTAAATCAAATGCTCCAACATATGTTAATACCGGCAAACGCTCTTCTGGTGGAGTTTGCATAACTGACATATCGCGAATTCCAGTAATGGACATTTCCAAAGTTCGAGGAATTGGTGTTGCCGACATAGCTAGCACATCAACATGTGCCCGAAGCGCCTTTAAATGTTCTTTGTGTTCAACTCCGAATCGTTGCTCTTCATCAATTACGACTAACCCCAAATCCTTGAATACCACTTCCGAGCCGAGTAAGCGATGGGTGCCAATCACCACATCAATTTTTCCGGAGGCCAATTCGGCCAGAACTTTTTTCGCTTCTTTATCTGTTTGAAATCTTGAAAGCGCAGCAACCGTTATTGGAAACGGGGCAAAACGCTGGGTAAAAGTTTGCAGATGTTGCTGCACCAGCAGCGTAGTTGGTGCAAGAACTGCCACTTGTTTTCCATCTTGAGTTGCTTTAAAAGCGGCACGTAAGGCAATTTCCGTCTTGCCAAAGCCAACATCGCCGCAAACTACGCGATCCATTGGCACGGCGCGCTCCATGTCGGCTTTTACTTCTTCAATAGTTGCTAGCTGATCCGGGGTTTCTTGGTATGGAAACGCATCTTCTAGCTCGCGCTGCCATTGGGTATCGGGCGAAAATTGAAAGCCTGGCGCGGCTTGCCTTGCGACATAAAGGCGAATTAACTCACCAGCGATTTCTTTAACTGCTTTCCTAGCACGGCTCTTTGCTTTACTCCAATCTGCGCCACCCATTTTGCTAAGCGCCGGCGTCTCGCCCCCGACATATTTACTTACTTGATCCAATTGATCAGTCGGCAAGTAGAGACGGTCGCCAGGATGGCCCCGTTTACTGGCCGCGTACTCAACTACTAAATATTCGCGAGTTGCACCTTGGACGGTTCGCTCAATTAACTCCACAAACTGTCCGATGCCATGCTGCTCATGCACAATGAAGTCACCTGGCACTAAGGACAGTGGATCGATTTGGCGCTTGCGCCTTGACGGCAGTTTGACCTGATCTCTAATTGCACTTTGCTGTCCTGTTATCTCTAACTCAGTAATCACAATTAGTTGATCGGTAATGAATCCAGCGGAAAGAAAACCGCTTGTAACCCAGATTGTATTTCTTTCCAGCGCGTTAGTTAGCGGCAACTGACGTTCAGTTAAAGCTTCGGCGTAACGCTGAGCTGAGCCAGCCCCAGCAGCAACAATTGCAATTGCCGTGCCCGCTGCCATGGCTGCTGTTAGATCAGTGGTTAGTAAATCTAAATCTGATTTATAGCCATTAACAAACTTGGCTGGAATCGCAAGAACTTTTGAATTAGTTAACTCAGCATCGGCTGTAAGAGCTGAAATTGAAACCCAGTTGAGTTGATTCTGAACCGCAAGAGCATGAATCTCGCCCAGCGACTTAAATGATGATGCATCTAAATTAAGCGGGCTATCTCCGCCAGATGCCGCTACCGACCAAGCTGCTTGCAAGAACTCTGCGGAAGTTTCA
>JBJOHY010000107.1:0-7322 GCA_046047475.1 Actinomycetota bacterium
AAGAAGCTCACTGACTGGCTAGCTGAGTTTGTCGCCAGGGATGGTCGCAGCGCTTCATCTAAAGTTAATTTTGGTATTCCCACTGCTGTGATCGTGGTCTGATCTGTTTGTTCCAAGCTAAGTGCAGTTTCAAAAACTCGAATGCCGGCAGATGGCGTCCACTCGCCAGCTACGAAATCTGCTAGATATTCGCGAGCGATCGAGTAATCCCCAATTGCGCTGGCATTTGCCGCTAGAAATCCGGCAACAATTTCCCGCTGCGAAGCGCCAGGTCGAGGTGCCTGCGGAATGCTAGTTTCAATCTGAGTCCGTTCAGCCGCGCCGATTTCGAGACCGCTGCTAACTGGACCTGCGGTTGGGATGCCACCGCAACCGGCAAGCAATAGCAATGCCAAAAAGTACTTTTTCATGTGAGCACTACTGTTTTGATTCGAGGTAATCTGATTACGAATGTAGTGCCACCGTTATCAGTGTCTCGAACCTCTATCTCGCCGTCATGCTGCTTAACGTCTTCCATTGCAATGGACAACCCAAGTCCTGAGCCACCGTGATCGCGAGATCGCGATGGATCAGCGCGCCAGAAACGTTCAAAAACTTGGGCTTTTTGCTCAGCAGTTAGGCCAATTCCATAATCGGCAACCGAAATCTCACAGAAGTTGTTAGTGGCTGAGATTGCTATCTCAATTACCGCTGTGCCAGAGTGCTTAATTGCATTTGTAACCAAATTTCTTAGGGCTCGCTCGATCCGCCGGCTATCAATATTGACCTCTAGCTCAGGGGCATTATCAACCACATTGATCTGAATGTTAGCGGCAACGGCTACCGGGGATACTGAATCTAATGCTCGTTGAACCAACTCCGCCACTTGATAATTTGATATCTGTAGCGGTGATGCACCAGCATCCATTCGACTAATTTCTAACAGATCAGCCAACATCACTTCAAATCTATCCAACTCGCCTTGGAGCAACTCGGCTGCTCGCGCCATTTCAGGAGGAAACTCATCCCGTTTTGCATGTAGGAGATCTGCAGCCAATCGCACTGTGGTAACTGGTGTTCTTAGCTCATGACTTACATCAGATACGAATCGCTGCTGGACTATCGAAAGCTCTTCCAGTCGCTTGATCTGTTTCTCTAATGATGCCGTCATAGAATTAAATGATTGGGCCCATCGAGCAACTTCATCTTCACCTGACACTTGAAGTCGCTGATCGAGCAAGCCGGCTGCTATTTTTTGCGCAGTATCCGCAGCTGCCCGAATCGGATCAGTAATGCGCCTAGTTAGAAATGCCACTACCAAAATCAAACTGGCAGCCAGCAAAATGCTGATGAATAACAGTGCCGATTGCACTACATCCAACAACTGCTGTTGCTGCGTTGTTGGATAAAGCAGAAACAGTCCATATTGCTGCTGCTGGGCGATGCTCAGTGGTGCCCCAACTGCGATTGCTGGAACTGAGGTCCCGTCAACGTAATTGATAGTGCCATATGTCCATTGTTGTGAGTTTTCGGCAAAAACTTTAACTAATAATTCTGCCGTGACTGAACTGGATAGCACTGAATTAGTTGAGCGTTCTGGCCCACCACCATTTGATAGTAAAACCACTTCATATGCTGCTGGCTCACCTGATCGTCGCGCTAGCGTCGCCGCAACTGAATCAACTACCGCCGCAGTTGAAGGAATGTTAGGACCAAATGAGTCAACCACATCTTGGGCAAACTCCAATCCAACTACAGCATCAATAAGTGACTCATCAACTTTTGCTTCAACTACTCGAGTTTGCACTTGATTTATTAATAAAGCAGCTGAACCAATTACGATAGCCAGAATTAAGAAACTTGAACTTGCCACCACTCGCAACGAAAGCGATTTCCGCCATCGAGCTAGTAGATTCATGCCACGCTCGCCTTATACCCAACGCCTCGAACGGTCAACACAATTGTTGGATTTTCTGGATCATCTTCAATCTTGGCACGTAACCGCTGCACGTGAACATTCACTAATCGAGTATCAGCCGGATGGCGATACCCCCATACATCCTGTAACAAAACTTCACGAGTAAATACTTGGCCAGGTTTTTTCAGCAGGCAAACCAATAAATCAAATTCCAGCGGCGTTAACTGAATTGCTCTACCGTTCTTATTAACCGTATGACCATTAACATCAATTGAGATTTCGCCATAATTAAGCGAGGTTGTGTCTTTGGTAACTTCTCGTCGAGCACGAGCGCGCAATCGAGCAACTAACTCGCGAGGTTTAAATGGCTTAACAATGTAATCATCAGCGCCAGCTTCTAATCCCAAAACAACATCCGACGTATCACCACGTGCCGTGAGCATAATTATTGGTGTGCCAGATTCCGCTCGGATTTCTTGGCAAATTTGAATTCCGTCTTTACCTGGCAACATCACATCAAGTAGCACCAGATCGGGCTTATGAGTTCTAAAGGAGTTCATGGCAGCTGCACCATCAAGGCAGAACAGTGGTTCAAAACCCTCGGCGCGCAACACAATTCCCAGCATCTCTGCCAGCGCTGAATCGTCGTCAACCACAAGTACACGCACTACGCTCATGGGGTTATCGTGCCACCTCCCCTATTCTCTGAACCGGCCCAGTCCCGAAGGAGCAAAGACTAAATGGCTAACCCACCAAATGAACAGCCGTTTCCAGGCTCAATTCCATTTCGCCCGCTTACGCTCGCTGACGTAATGGCTGGGTTGTTTCGAACCATCAGGGCATCTTGGCGCGTCCTAATCGTGGTTGGATTGATCGTTGGGTTTGCCGCTGGCTTGCTCTCACTTGTAACTACCTTTATCGCCAATCTATTTGGTTTAGATGAAGCCAGCCAATCACTAGCTGACGCATCGGCTGGCAATCCATCAAATGAAGAACTGCTTGCAATCTTGACCGACTTAACCGAGAACCTGTCGGGAATATTCATTGGCTTTGCCCTGGCGCTGACTTCGGCACTAATTATGCAAGTAATCGCAACTGGTGTAATCACTCATATTGCTGCAGATTCCATCTTGGGCCGAAAACTAACTGCTAATGAAGCTTGGTCTCGAGTTCAGCCAAGAATTTTAGGTTTGATGGGTTTAGCTATCGCGGTATTCGCAATCGCAATTGCGGCTGCGGCAATGGCTGTAGTGCCGGTATTACTGCTAGCACCATTTAGCTCTGGCATCACGCTTGGATTTATTGTGATTGGCATTGTTGCTGCCTTGATTTTTGCGATTGCGATCAGCGTTCGGTTAGGCCTTGCTGCACCAATTTATATTTTGGAGCAAACCACAATTACTAAAGCGCTATCTAGATCTAATCAGTTAGTTAGGGGAAGCAGCTGGCGGCTATTTGGCTATGTCGTGCTGAGTTCAATTATTGCGCAGTTTTTAGGTGGCATATTCTCACTACCTACCCAAACTGCTGCACTGTTTTCGCAGACTAATAATCCAGCAGCCAGCACAGCTACGTTCTTAGAGACTCTTACCACTGTTATTTCTACAGCGGTAGCGCTACCAATTACGGCAACAGTATTAACGCTGCTTTACACCGATCTGCGCATTCGGAAAGAAAACTTTGCCGAAGAACTTAGACGAGCTAGCGAAGGTTAGTAGCGATACTGCTCAGGCTTGAACGGCCCAGTTTTCGCAACTCCCATGTAATCAGCTTGGTCATTGGTCAACTCAGTTAAGTTCACGCCAAGTGCTGGCAGATGTAGTCGCGCTACTTTCTCATCCAGATGCTTTGGCAAGGTGTAAACCCCAACTGGGTACTCAGCAGTCTTGGTAAACAACTCAATCTGCGCCAATACCTGGTTAGTAAATGAAGTTGACATCACAAACGACGGGTGACCAGTTGCGTTACCGAGGTTAAGTAGACGGCCTTCGGATAGCACAATGATTGATTTGTGATCTGGGAAGATCCACTCATCTACCTGTGGCTTGATGTTGTTTCGAACTACCCCTGGAACTTTGGCAAGTCCGGCCATATCAATCTCATTATCAAAGTGACCAATGTTGCCCAAAATTGCCTGATGGCGCATTTTTCGCATGTGATCAACTGTCACTACATCTTTACATCCTGTTGCAGTGATAACAATGTCTGCTTCACCAATCACATCATCCAACGTCTTTACCGTGTAGCCATCCATTGCCGCTTGCAGCGCACAAATTGGATCAATTTCAGTTACCACAACGCGGGCACCTTGGCCGCGAAGTGATTCTGCTGAACCTTTACCAACATCGCCATAACCGCAGATAACAGCGAGCTTGCCGGCAATCAATACGTCGGTTGCCCGATTGATGCCATCAATAAGTGAGTGTCGGCAACCGTATTTGTTATCAAACTTGCTCTTCGTTACCGCGTCATTAACGTTAATCGCTGGGAAGAGCAATCGCTGATCTCGAGCCATTTCATAAAGTCGATGTACACCGGTTGTGGTTTCTTCTGTTACACCCTTGATGCCGCCTGCGATTTTGGTCCAGCGCTGATTGTCTGCAGCAAGAGACGCCGCCAATGTTTTAAGCACGACGGAAAACTCTTCGGAGTCTGCTGTTGCCGGATCGGCAACTTTGCCGCTCTTTTCTGCTTCCACCCCAAGGTGTACCAGCATGGTGGCATCGCCACCATCATCCAAAATCATGTTTGGCCCTTTGCCATCTGGCCATAGCAACACTTGCTCGGTGCACCACCAATATTCTTCTAGCGTTTCGCCTTTCCAGGCATAAACTGGCACGCCTGCAGGTTTTGCGACGCTGCCATTAGGTCCCACTACAACTGCTGCTGCAGCATGATCTTGCGTCGAGAAAATATTGCAGCTGGCCCAACGAACTTCTGCACCTAACTCAACTAGCGTCTCAATTAATACTGCAGTTTGCACGGTCATATGAAGTGATCCGGTGATGCGAGCACCCTTTAACGGTTTGCTAGCACCAAACTCTTTGCGCATTGCCATTAAGCCTGGCATCTCGTTTTCGGCAAGGTTAATTTCTTTGCGACCAAACTCAGCTAAGGACAGGTCAGCAACTTTGTAATCTGGGGCATAAGCCGAATTGCTCATTGTCGAAGAATCAATAGATGCCACACCAAGGTCTAACGCCATTTTTCACTCCATCAGTCAACTAGAGCCGTATTCTGGCAGACAATCAGCATTCTGCTCAGGCTGAGTCCTCCGCGAGCCCTGCTTTAAGTTCAGCAATAAAGGGAATTGGCCCTGGATCAATTCCAGTTGCTAGTGCGACATAGGCAGAGGCATAGTCCACAATCGAAGTGATGGTTGCGATTCGATGGATAAGTGACTCGTCATCTGCGGTAATGGTGGTGACCAACATGCCGCGTTCGATTGCTAGGTCAGTTACTAAATCAGCAGTCTTGCGCACTAAATCAGTCTCACCACTATCTCGTAACAGCACTAATCGCAAAGTGGAGGTGATGGTGGGATCTTCAATTCGATCCTTGAATAATTGTTCTAACGCATCGTCATCATCCAAAAAGAAACCATCCATCGCGACAACTTGATTATGCGCAGCTTCCGGAAGTGCGCCAAAGATCGCTGGCGCATTTGCGTTTTCATTTAGTTGGCAGGCAAATCGGTAAGCAATTGGGGCTAATAAAGTTGAGCTGGCCCAACAAATCGTGATATGGCCCGCAACTTCTAATGCTAAAGATTTAGCCGCACTCTCATCAATTTCGGAGTTGGCACCATTTGTAATGGCTAACTCATCTAATTTATCAGCAAGTTCTGCTGCAGCATTACGATCAAATTCCAAAATCCCCAATGCATTAGCAATCAATAATTGCGGGGTTAATAACAACCATAAGCAAGCTCTTGGCATTCGCCCGGCTGGATCAATTTCGATTAGATCTGCACGATGATCTGCAACTAAGTTAGCCAGATTGGAATTAGCAGAAGTAATCGCAACCACTTTGCATCCTCGTTGCAACGCGATTTGAGTAGCGGCGAGCGTTTCTGCCGTGTTACCTGATGCCGAGCAGGCAATCACAAAATCGTTTATGCCAACCCAACTTGGAATAACATCAGAATTAACTGCTACTACTGGAATCCCGCTGCTTTGACTTGCTAATGCCTGGAGCACTTGTCCGGCAATACCTGAACCACCCATGCCAATAATTACCAAACTGCGCGGCTGTTCGGATGAAATCGAAGCTAGTAACTCTGCCGTTGCCGCGGTGCTAGCAATTCTTACTTGCGCTCCTGCTTCAGAAATTGCTTTGAGCATCTGCGTGCTATCACACATGGCCATCGCTTCGGCATCATCCAGCAATGCGTCGTCAATTATCACTTTGCATCCTCAAGCATGACCACAATGTCGTTATTTATGGCAAATTCCTTACCGCAATTCAAACAACGAAGTTTGTTCTCGATAAGGCTCAACTCACCTTGATCGCCGCTTGGGCAGCGCAGGATGGCAGTTAAATCTGAAATCGAAAGCCCCACGCCCCTACTTTGGCACAGCGGCGACTAAAAGTCTCTAATTACGCTAAGCGCAGCCTGGGTTTGCCGCTGCAAAATATCGAGATTGGCTGCCTCCACGTTTAGCCGAACCAGAGGCTCGGTATTGCTCGCTCGCACGTTAAGCCACCAATCCGCACTAATAATGGTTACCCCATCAAGCCGATCAATTTGGTTTCCAGTCCCAAACTTGCTAACTATTCGATCAATAGCTTCAGCAACATCAGGCACATTGGAGTTGATCTCACCTGATTGCGGGTAGCGGGCAGAAGAAGCTATTACGCTGCTAAATGGTTGGTCGGAATTAGATAGCTCAGCAATCGCAACCAAAGCCGCAAGCATGCCAGAATCGGCATACCAAAAATCTCGAAAATAAAAATGCCCAGAATGCTCGCCACCAAACACCGCATTTGTTTCTGCCATTACTTGTTTAATAAACGAATGACCAACCCGAGTTCGCACTGGCGTGCCACCTTGCTCGGCAACTATCTCTGGAACTGCATTTGAGCAGATCAGATTATGCACAATAGTGCTGCCTGGATAGTTGGTGAGAAATCTTTTTGCAATCAGCGCGGTCAGCGCGCTTGGCGTGACTAACTCTCCTTTATCATCAACTAAAAAGCAACGATCTGCATCGCCATCAAATGCCAATCCCAAATCTGCCTTAGTTGCAATTACCTGCTGTTGTAGCTCAACTAGGTTTTTTGGATCAATTGGATTTGCTTCATGGTTTGGAAAATTACCATCAAGCTCAAAATACATCGGGATCATCTCGATTCCCGGCAGATTCAATACCGTAGGTGCGGTATGCCCGGCCATGCCATTGCCAGCATCAACCACGATTTTTAG
>JBJOHY010000108.1:0-5611 GCA_046047475.1 Actinomycetota bacterium
AATTCTCGAGGAAGCAATCAGCTCCATAGCGCGAGTGATCTTCTTCGTCGCTTGAACCGATTTGATTCGGCGACGAAACACTCTTAGTTGCGCACCCATTTTGCTTAGCTACCTATCCTTAGTTTCTTACAGTTCTAGTTACCGTCGCGCGCTTAATTTCCGATTCGGCAAGCGCATCAAATTGTTCATCCACTACCAATGGCGTGCCATCAGATTTGATGAATGCTCGTTTGAATTTATCAATGCCGCCAACTAACTTTTCTATGTTGGCATCTGATAAATCCCGAGTATCACGAATCTCACCCATTACATCAGCGTGATTGCTCTCTAGATACTGCAAGAACTCAGCTTCGAAACGTCGAACATCTTCAACTGGCACTTCATCCAATCGACCAGTAGTTCCAGCCCAGATTGAAACCACTGCTTTCTCCATTGGGAACGGTGAATACTGTGGCTGCTTTAGCAACTCAACCAGTCTGGAACCACGAGCAATCGCTGCTTTAGATGCTGCATCCAGATCTGAACCGAAAGCAGCGAAGCTTTCCAACTCACGGAACTGGGCAAGATCTAGTCGAAGTCGACCAGCAACCTTTTTCATGCTCTTTGGTTGCGCTGAACCACCAACTCGAGATACTGAAATACCTACGTTGATCGCAGGGCGAACACCAGAGTTGAACAAGTCGGTTTCCAAGAAGCACTGACCATCGGTAATCGAGATCACGTTAGTTGGAATGTAAGCCGAAACATCGTTAGCTTTCGTTTCAATAATTGGCAAACCAGTCATTGATCCGCCACCAAGTTCATCACTTAATTTTGCACATCGCTCCAGCAGACGTGAGTGTAAATAGAACACGTCGCCTGGATAAGCCTCACGACCTGGTGGGCGACGAAGCAATAGCGATACGGCACGATATGCCTCGGCTTGCTTACTCAAATCATCAAACACGATTAGAACGTGCTCGCCTTTGTACATCCAATACTGTCCGATTGCGCTACCGGTGTATGGAGCTAGGTATTTGTAACCAGCTGGATCAGATGCTGGTGCCGCAACAATTGTGGTGTATTCAAGTGCGCCGGCTTCCTGCAAGGCACCACGAACTGCAGCAATAGTTGAGCCTTTCTGGCCAATTGCAACATAGATGCACTTAACCTGCTTCTTCTTGTCGCCTGACTTCCAATTCGCCTTTTGATTAATAATCGCATCAAGTGCCAATGCAGTCTTTCCAGTCTGGCGGTCACCAATGATTAGCTGTCGCTGACCTCGACCAATCGCGGTCATGGCATCTACTGCCTTGATGCCGGTTTCAAGTGGTTCCTTTACTGGCTGGCGCTGCACCACAGTTGGAGCCTGGATCTCCAATGCGCGCTCGCCGTCTGCCTTGATTGGACCTAGACCATCAATTGGATTACCAATTGCGTCAACCACACGTCCCAAGAAACCATCACCCACTGGCACTGAAAGCACTCGGCCAGTTCGACGAACCGACTGACCTTCAGCAATATGCGATGACTCACCTAGTAGCACGGTTCCGATTTCGCGAACATCAAGGTTGAGTGCTACCCCGAGCAAACCACCTTCAAATTCCAAAAGTTCATTAACCATCGCTGATGGCAGGCCCTCAACGCGCGCAATACCGTCACCGGTTTCTGCTACGCGGCCCACCTCTTCAATTGCAGTGCGCGGGGTAAATTCGCTCACTGTCTTTTCGATCGCAGCTTTTACGTCCTGCGGACGAATCTGCATCTCGGTCATTTCGGCTTCTCCTTGTTTCCAGGTTTACATCAATTTAGCCGGCAACTTGATGGCGTGCTTGCCTCAAGCGACCTGCGATGGTTCCATCAATTACGTCGTCTGCGATTTTGATCTCAATACCGCCAACGACATTTGGATCAATTACTTCATCCAAGTGAACTGCTTTGTTATATAGCTTGGTCAATACCTTCGTTAATCGATCCCGTTGCTTATCGTCTAGCGAGATAGCAACTCGAATTTTTGCTCTTAACTTTGATCGACGAGCAGCAGCCAAATCTGCTACCTCATCAAATACTCGATCCGTTCGTCGACCGCGCAAATTAGCCGCTACGTGCGATAGGACCTTAATGGAATACGGATGTGCTTTGCCAACCAATAGATTCTCAATTAGCTTAGCCTTAGCAGCTGAGTCATAGGCCGGATTAGTAAGTCCCATCTGAAGTTCACCGCTTTGGGCAACGAGTCGAGCGAAGCGAAACACCTCTTCTTCAACTCTATCCAGCACTTGGTCTGATTCTGCCGCACCAAACATGACGCGATAGCCGGCTTGCTCCAGAACATCTACTAAGTCTGCGCCCGAACTCCATTTCATCGCAACGGTTTCTTTCACCAAGTTGACTGCTTCAGCAGGAATTTGGTTAGTGAATAGATCCGAAGCTAATTTTGAACGACTGGCCGGAGTACGTCCGCCATCAGTTAGCACATTTCGTAGCTGAGTCTCAGCTTCAATAATCTGCGCAGCTGCCAATACACCTGATGCAACTTCAACCGCGGTCTTGCCAGATACGGCATCCGCCAATTTCAATACTGCACTCAAGGAGCTATTACTCGCGGCTAACATGATTAGTTCTTCCCGGTTGATTTCTCGAGGTCTGCGATAAAGCGATCAATAACTGCTTTCGCTTTAGCATCATCTTTTAGCGATTCCCCAAGAACCTTAGCCGCAAGTTCCATAGCCAAATCACCGACTTCTTTGCGCAGATCAGCAACTACTCGCCCTCGCTCGGCTGCCAAAGCTGCCGTAGCCTGTTGCTTCACTTGGTCAGCAGCAGCTACTGCTTCGCTGCGAGCATTGTTAACTACTTCATCACGTTCAGCTTGCGCCTGAGATCGAATTCGACCGGCCTCATTTCGTGCGTCGGCTAATTGATCTCGATACTGTGCAAGCAGCTGTGCTGCCTCTTGTTCTTGTTGCTGCGCACGCGCAATTCCACCCTGAATAGCATCAGTTCGTTTGTCTAATACCTGTTGTGCTCTTGGTAACGCGTATTTCCAGAACAGCACCAACAAGATAACAAAGCTAAGGCCACCAAAGAGCAGATCGTAAAAAGCCGGCAACAGTAATTGAATACCCTCAACTGGCTCGCCAGTTGTTGCCGCCAAGACAATTGTCTTGTTCATGGTCGTTGCGCCTCTCTGTTTCGGTTTAGGTAAAGATAAATCCTGCAACCAAACCGATAAGGGCTAGCGCTTCAGTAAAAGCGATACCCAAGAACATGTTGGTTCGTAGGATGCCAATTGCCTCTGGCTGGCGCGCAATGCTTTCTAGCGCTTTTCCGACAACAATTCCCACGCCAATGCCTGGGCCAATTGCCGCTAGACCATAACCCACAGCACCGAGGTTGCCGGTTACTTCAGCGAACAGCTCCATTGTGTTCCTTTCGTTTGTAGTTAGGCGGTTACCTAACTGACATCAATGTTCTTCGCTAACTGCGCCGCTTATGTACACTGCAGTTAACAAAGTAAAAATATAGGCTTGCAGGAATGCCACCAAGATCTCAAACAAGGTGAATGCGAATCCCGCGACATAACTAAATAGTCCCAGTGGCTTCAAGAACAAACTATCTGAAACTAGCAACATGTAGTTTGCGCCACCGTAGAACAACACCAACAACATATGGCCAGCAATCATGTTTGCCACCAGACGAATCGTCAACGTAGCTGGTCGGAAAACAAAGGTTGATACCGCTTCAATCGGCGTTACCAATAGATACAGTGGAAGCGGCACGCCGGGCGGAAACAGATTCATCTGTAGATAACCCTTTACGCCATGCTGCTTGACCCCAGCATAGTTAAATACAAAGTAAGAAGTTAAACCAAGAATAAGCGGTACCGCAACGACGCTCGATGCTGCGATGTGCATTAGCGGCAAAATACCAGTGATGTTGAAAGCAAAAATCATAAAGAACATCGTGGTTAGCAAAAGGTTAAACCGCTTGGCATGATGTCCAAGCACCTCTTCAGAAATCTGAACTCTTACGAAATCTAAAAAGATCTCGCCTAAGCTCTGAATTCGAGTTGGGACTAGTTGAGGTTTCTTAAACGCCAGAACAAAAAAGACTAAAAGGATAGAAGTCATAATCAACATGATGATGTTGATTCGAGTCATCGCAAACATCGGCTGACCTAAAAAGTCAGGCCCGAATTCAAATAACTTAGGTGGAAAAAACTCAGCAATGGATGGCGGTGAAAATCCATCTTCAGTAGAGGAGGCGGCTAACAGAACCGCCTGATCGCTGTTCAGGATCGTCCTCCATTCTTATTTGCTGGTTGATCTTCGCGCCCGTACCGAACATAAACAATGTACATGCTCAATACGAAACCAAGGATCAAACCAAATGCTAAGTATCGCGGCGATGAATCAAATGTTCGATCAGCCCAAGCACCGATAGCGCCCCATACCAAGGGTCCGCTTATAAGTGTCCCGATAACCGACCAAACCAGACCTTCACCTTTAGCAAGAGCTGGGGTTTTGGTCTTCTCGTTCATCGGGCGCGAAGCCTAGCAAGCCGACCGAAATTAAGCAGGTCGAACTCAGGATTGCGTTGGCTCCACATAAAGAGTGCGCGTTTTCAGGGAAATTAGTGCCTCAATTGTGAGGTATCCCACTAGGCCAATCAGCATCGAAATTAACAGCGTTGGGCGGTGGTAGAAGTCTTGCCCTCGCAACCATGCCAATACAACAATTAGCAGCATAAGTTTGCCAAGCCATGAAATCAGTACCACATACCCCATGGTCTGCACTGACATTCGCTTAGTTGCCAGAGCCGTGACTGAGGTAAGTCCGATGAAAACTAATGAGATCCCCATCCCGATGCTAGCTCCATACAGACCTGGCAAATCATGCAGTAAATATCCAATAAACATTGAAATTGGCACTGCGATTGCTCCAAGCAGCAAGCCGGCAATCACCATTCTTCGCAACGCTACAAACGCTGTGCTCAACTCAACTCTCCTACTGGTAAATATTTCTTTGATCTAGGTCGCTTGACCAAAAATACTATTAAAACAGATAATCCCAAAATAAAACTTACACTCGACAGCCAAATTGGCACGAATGCGACCGAAACTGCAGGGAGTGCAAATACTGCCGCGATCGCATACATCAATAACGCGGCGCCTGGTTGTGAATGGCCTCGTTCCAAAAGTAGATGATGCAAGTGTTTCTTATCTGGTGTAAATGGATTCTTGCCAGCTTTGGTTCGTCGAAAAATCGCCAACAGTAAATCTGCCAACGGAATACCAATTACTAATAGCGGCAGCATTACCGGCAATAACGCTGGCAGTGCTGCGGTAGAATCAATTGCAACTGGATCAAGTTGTCCAATTAACATGATGCTTATTGCTGCTAACAGCAGTCCCAACATCATCGAACCGGTATCTCCCATAAAAATTCGAGCTGGATAAAAATTGTGCGGCAAGAACCCAATCACCACACCAACCACAATCGCTGAAAGTAAAGTTGGCAACGTCGCTCGAAGGTAACCTTCAACAACACTTAAGGTGTAGGCGTAAAGAAAGAATGAGAAAGCTGCTATCCCGACTACACCCGCGGCCAGTCCATCTAAGCCATCGACG